>JAYRVL010000095.1:0-7676 GCA_041918575.1 Anaerolineae bacterium
GCACCACCTGGGTGAACTGGCCGACGCCATCGCCTATCTGATCGAACGGTGGGAGGAGCGGGACGATGTAACCGTCGAAGACCTGATGGAACTGATCCACGGCCCGGATTTTCCCACGGGCGGCCTGATCATTGGCTCGGAAGGCATCCGCAGCGCCTATGCCACCGGCAAAGGGCGCATCATCATGCGCGGCGTGGCCTCCATCGAAGACACGAAGGGCGGGCGCTTCCGCATCATCGTGACCGAAATCCCTTACCAACTCAACAAGACCACCCTGCTCGAACGCATCGCCCAACTGGTGCGCGAAGAACGCCTGGATCAAATCAGCGACCTGCGCGATGAATCCGATCGCGACGGCATGCGCATCGTCATCGAGTTGAAACGCGGCGCGGTGGCGCGCAAAGTGCTCACTCAGATCTACAAGCTAACGCCGCTGCAAAGCACCTTTGGCGTGAATTTGCTCGCCCTGGTCGAGGGGGAGCCGCGGCTGCTCTCGCTGCGCCGCGCCCTGCAGATTTATGTCGAGCACCGCCAGGAGGTGCTTACTCGACGCACACGTTTCGAATTGCGCAGGGCCGAGGAGCGCAGCCACATCCTGGAAGGGCTGCGCATTGCTCTCCAATTCCTGGACGAGGTCATTGCCCTCATTCGCGCCTCCAAGAACGCGGACGATGCGCGCGCCGGGCTGATGGCCCGCTTCAGCCTGAGCGAAGTGCAGGCGCAGGCCATTCTCGACATGCAACTGCGGCGCCTGGCAGCCCTGGAACGGGCCAAGATCGAGGCGGAGTATCAGGAGCTGGCGGCGCGCATCCTGCACCTGCGCGATCTACTGGACCATCCCGAAAAAATCTTGCAGCTCATCAAAACCGACATCCTGGAACTGAAGGAGAAATACGGAGATCGGCGCCGCACGCAGATCCTGCCTGACAGCAACAGCGAAGACGAGGAGGATCTCATTCCCCAGGAGCGCGTGCTGGTCACGCTGACGCAGGATAGTTTTGTCAAACGCACCCTGGCGCGCGTCTACCGGGCGCAGGGTCGCGGCGGCCGCGGCGTTGTTGGTATGAACACCCGCGACGAAGACCAGGTTGTGCAAGCGATCAGCGCCAGCACGCTCGATTTTGTGCTCTTCTTTACGAACAAGGGGCGCATCTATTCCGAACGGGCGTTCAATCTGCCCGACGCCAGCCGCACCGGCAAGGGCCTGGCCATTGTCAACTTCATCAACCTGCCGCCAGACGAACGGGTAACGGCGATGGTAGCCGTACCCGATTTCGAACACGCCAATTATGTTACGATGGCAACCGTCGGCGGGCGGATCAAACGGGTGGAGTTGAGCGAGTTCAACGCGGTGCGTCCCAGCGGTATCATTGCCATGCCCCTGGAAGAGGGGGACGAGTTGGGGTGGGCCAGGGTGACCAGCGGCAAACAGGAACTGATCCTGGTGACGGAGCAAGGGCAGGCGCTCCGCTTCGACGAGAAAGAGGCGCGGCCCATGGGCCGTATTGCCAGCGGCGTCTGGGGCATTCGCCTGGGCGAGGGCGACCGCGTGACCTCGTTCGATGTGGTGGAGCCTGACGGCGATCTGCTGGTGGTGACGCCGCGGGGCTATGGCAAGCGGTCTTCCCTGTCCGAATATCCACAGCGGGGCCGCTACACCGGCGGCGTGGTGACGCTGTCACAATCGCGGCTGCAAAAAGATGGACGCATCGTATCGTCACGCGTGGTTCAGGAAGACGATGAGGTGGCTTTCTTCAGCGCCGGCGGCATTGCCCTGCGCCTGCGTGTCAAGGACATTCCGCGCCACGGCCGGCCGACGAGTGGTGTGCGCCTTGTGCAGTTGAAGAAGGATGACACCGTGGCGGTGATGGTGCGCTTGGCGCCAGTTCCGGCCGCTGAGCCGCCGGCCGCTGAGCCGCCGGCAAGGCCGGCGCTGCCTGTGGAAGCAGCCTGAAGCGGGCAGGATACAAGGATTTAGAAAGATCACCATGTCTGTGACCAATCTCCTGGGCCGTCGCTCAGGACCTCAACTCGAGTGTATGCCTACGGTGGATGCGGAGCGCCTGGCCGAAACCCTGGTCGCGTTCGCTAACACCGATGGCGGCCACATTCTGCTCGGCGTCACCCCGGCCGGCCATGTCATGGGCAATGTGCAGGAAGAAGAAGTGGAAGGCGCGCTGCGTCATGCGCTGATCAACTGCCGGCCGCCAGTAAAGACCGAATGGCAATGGACGCCCACCAGCCAGGGCAACGTCATCAGCATCTTCGTGCCGCGCAGCACAGAGCTGCACAGCCTGAGCGATGGTCGGGTCATCGTGCGCAACGGCGCCGACAACGGCCCGCTCGGCGGCGAGCAGATTCGCCACCTGGCCGCCACCAAGTCGAGCAGCGACTTCGAGGCGGAGCCGGTCGCCGGCGCCACCCTGGCTGACCTGGACGAGACCATCATCGCTGAGTACATCGAAAAGCGCGAGGAGCGCCAGCGGCGCAGGCTGACGCTGTCGCGTCAGGAGCTGCTGGTTCAGATCGGCGCGCTGACGCCGGAGTTGGCGCCTACGACGGTTGGCATGTTGCTCTTTGGCCGCGATCCCCAGATTTTCCTTCCTCACAGCGGCGCGGTGTTCGTGCGCTTCACCGGCACAGAGGCGCGGGGGCCGCAGGGCCTGCCCGGCTACGGCCGCCGTGAGGAGATCGGCGGACCGTTGGCGCGCCTGATCGAACGCCTGTGGCAGGTGATCTGGAGCGAGATGCGGGTACAGGCGGTGGTGCGCGGCCTGCAGCGCGAGGAGAAGCCGGAGTATCCGCCCTTTGCCGTGCGCGAGGCGTTGGTCAACGCGGTATGCCACCGCGACTACCGGCTGCGCGGCCGGCGCATCGAGGCGCGCATGTTCGACGATCGCCTGGAAATGAGCAGCCCCGGCGGCCTACCCGGCTACATCACGCTGGACAATATCGTCGAGGAACACTTCAGCCGCAATCCACGTCTGGTCAACGGCTTGTTTCAGTGGGGCTACATCGAAGAGCTGGGCCTGGGCATTGATCGCATGATCGAGGATATGGTCAAGAACGGCCACCCGCAGCCGGAGTTCAAACCAACGCCCTACGCGTTCTCCGTTGTGCTCAGGAACATCCAGACCTCACGGCCAATCCCAGCCTGGCAGCAGAACATGAACGAGCGCCAACTGCGCGCCATCCAATTCATCCAAACCAGCACCCGCATCACCAACCGGGACTATCGCGACCTGTGCCCGGACGTGTCCGCCGAAACCCTGCGCCTCGATTTCGCCGACATGGTGGACAAGGGCATCCTCTTGAAAGTGGGCGACAAGAAGGGTACGTACTACGTCCTGAAATAAGAAGGAACAACAATGCCGCAAGATTATCACATCAACATCTTCTACAGCGAGGAGGATGAAGGGTATATCGCCGACATCCCCGATCTGCGCATGTGCTCAGCCTTCGGCCTGACCCCCGCCGATGCCCTGGCCCAAGCCGAGATCGCCAAGCACGCCTGGCTCGACGCCGCCCGCGCCGCCGGCAAACCCATTCCCCCACCCCGTTACCGACCTATCATCTACCAGCTTGCAGCCTAATGCGCATCCTGAAATAACCCAAAAAGTGTTTGGGATAAATTTGGGATAAAAGTGGGGATATTTTCGCCACGAATTACACGAATTGGCACGAATTGGTTTTTTATGTGAATTGGTGAAATTCGTGGCAGAGAGAATGAGATTTTTCGCCACGAATTGGCACGAATTGGTTATTCGTGGAGAGACGCTGTCTGCACGTTGGCCTGGTGCGCTGCTTTGGGGCCGAGCAGTTGCCAGAGCTGGCGGCGAAGGCGCTCGGCTGGCCCGGTGGTGTAGAAGCGCCGCTGTGGGACTGAGCTTGTCAGCGGTTTTGTCTCCAGCCGCTCCCACAGGCGCCGCGCCTGCCGGGCGACGGCCGGCGCTGGGTCTATCACCTGGACGCCTGCCCCAACGACCGCCTCGATCGCCGGGCGCAGAAACGGGTAGTGCGTACAGCCCAGCACCAACTCATCCACGCCTTGAGCCGGCAGACCGTCCAGGTAACGGTGCAGCAGGCGCTGGGTGGTCGGGCCGTCCAAATCGCCCTGCTCCACCTGCTCCACCAGGCCCGGACAGGGCTGCACGAACACCTGCACGCCGTGCGCAAAGCGCGCCATCAAGCGTCCGAAGGGTTCGCCCTGAAAGGTGGCCGGCGTCGCCATGACCGCCACCTTGCCGCTGTTGGTTTTCTCCACGGCCGGCTTCAGCGCCGGCTCCATACCCACGATGGGCAGATCGAACAGCCCGCGCAAGTGCGACAGCGCCGCGGCCGAGGCGGTGTTGCACGCGACGACGAGCAGCTCGATTTCCTGGGCCAGCAAGAAACGAGCCACTTTCTCGACACGTTGACGAATGTCGGGCAGCGTGCGCGGTCCATACGGGCAGTAGCCCTGATCGGCAAAATAGATCAAGTCCACGTCAGGCAGCAAAAAGGCGATCTCTCGCCAAACCGAAAGACCGCCCACACCAGAATCAAAAATACCGATGGATGCCACAGATGGCTCAGTGCCCGTTGCGCCGCGACTCGACAGCCGTCTGCACAAAGGCCTGGAAGAGGCGCAGCATGGCGGCGTCGTTGCGCGGGGCCAGTTCCTCAGGGTGCCATTGCAGGCCAATGGCAAAAGGATGGTCAATCGCCTCGACCGCCTCGATGACGCCGTCGGGCGCCCAAGCCGCCGCGCGCAGGTTGCTGCCCAACGCCTTGACCGATTGATGGTGCATACTGTTGACCGAGTGTTCGCGGCCAATGATGGCGTGTAGGCGGCTTGCGGCGTCCACTTCGATCGCGTGGCTGATACGGAAGCGATCGAACTGGGGCGGGAAGTAGTCATGCTTTTCCGAGTGAGGACGCAGCGCGGTGATGTCCTGAAAGAGAGAGCCGCCGGCCACCACGTTGAGCATCTGAGCGCCGCGGCAAACGGCCATGATCGGCTTGTGCTCCTCCAGCGCCCAACGCGTCAGCAGCGATTCGGTGCGGTCGCGCTCGGCGTCCACTGCGCCCAGGAGCTCGTGCGGTTCTTCTGCGTACAGCGTGGGGTCAATATCCTCGCCGCCGGGCAGAAAGACGCCATCCAGGCTGTCGTAGATCGTGCGCAGCGTCGCTTCGTCCATCTCCAAAGGAATCGTGATGGGCGCGCCGCCGGCCAGGGTGATGCCCTGAACATACATGCGATTCTGGATATAGATGGACAGACCAAAGTAACGCTGCGAGCGGTCGCGCGCGCTGGGGATGCCAATCAACGCCTTCCGCGGTTGTGTTCCGTTTCCGTTCACTCCCATGACTCTCTACCTTTGTTCTCTCTGCTTGCCGACTCTCTTGTTTGCTGATCCCGTTCAGTCAGCGCGCCCACGTGCGGCCTGATCCCGCCTGGCCCGGCATGAGACGTGCCTGCTCAACCGTTGCCATGGGTTCCGTTTTTTCCTGCCAGGAGCGCTCGCAGGCGGGCAACCTCTGCCTCGGCCACCTCAGCGCGCTGCAAGGCTTCGTGTGCGCGCTGCGCTTCAGTCGCGGCGCGCTGCGCTTCGGCCTCGCCAACAACGGGAATCAAAGCCCCATCCGACCCATAGAGACGCAGCCAGGTCTGCTGCAGGCGCAGGAACTCGCCCTGCCAGGCGCCCAACCAAGCGTCGAGTTCATGACTCCAGAGCCAACCATGCGCATTCGGTTTCAGGGCGCGGTATTCGCCGGCGTTCAGACGCCACCCCAGCAGCTCAGGTCCGCCGGGGTCATAGCAGAAATACTCCGTCGTGCGAAACACCCGCTCGTACAGGTCCTTCTTGGATCCCAAATCGGTATGAATCGTGGATGGAGAGGCCAGCTCGATGATGACATTCGGATAGCGGCCGTTCTCCTCCCAGACGATCCAGGCGCCCCGATCACAGCTGCCATCCACCCCAGTGACCACGAAAAAATCAGGCCCGCGATAGTCGCGATTGCGCGCTTGCTCCGCACTGAAGTAGATGAACATGTTGCCACCGACAAAATAGTCGGTGCGCTGGCGCCAATGATAGTGCAGCGAGTCAATCAGCAGGTTCATCTCGATACGATGCCAATTTGATTCCAAGGGGACACCATCCTCTGTAGGTAACTCGAGCATCATGACTTCGAAGCTGGTTAGCGGCGCTTTTGGCTGCAAATCTAACATTGTCTACTCCTCCGTGCGGCAATCACGGCCACGCCCATGAATGCAAGTATAACACAAACCGGCCCATTGTGGTAATCAATATCGCCAACACGCCAACGCGCCAATATAACGATATAACGTCCGCTGGTTGACAAAGCCTGTGAGCAATGCTACAGTGCGCCCCATGAGATGGCCCATTCGCATCACAACGCCTCGACACCGCTGGAGGCTGACGCCGCACCTGGCGCTGGCGATGCTTCTCATCGGCGCCAGCATCCTCTACTTTGCCACCCTCGACAACGGCCTGCGCGCTGGTGAATTGGCCGGCGGCGACCTGATTACGCATCAGTACGCCCAGGTGCAGGCGCGGCCAAGCAACGCGCCCGGCTATCCACTCTACACCCTAGGCGGTTGGCTCTGGTTCCACGGCGGACGCCTGCTGCTGCCCCAGGTCAACCCCGTCAGCCTGCTGGCCGGCTACTCCACATGGTGGGCGCTGCTGACGTTGGCTCTGCTCTATCGGCTGCTTCTGCGCCTGACCCAGCACAACTGGCTGCTGGCCTGGCTCGCCGCCGCCATCTACGCCGCCACCTACTTCTTCTGGTTCTACGCCGTCACCACCGAACAGTACACATCCGCCGTGCTGCACACGCTCCTGTTCGTCTGGGCCGCCTGTTGCTGGCTGGAAGCTGCGCCGCGCGCAGGCGCAGCCGTCGGCTCCCCTCACGCGGCCGACCGCTGGTTGATGCTCATCGCTCTCCTGACCGGGCTGGCGCTCAGCCACATGATCACAGTATTGGCCATCGTGCCACCCATCGCCTGGCTGGTGCTCCGCCAGCAGCCTGATCTCCTGCGCCGGCCGCGCTTCCTCGCTCAGCTCCTGGTCATCGCCCTGCTCCCGCTGCTCAGTTACGCCTTCATCTACCTGCGCGGCGCGCAGTACCCCGAATGGCGCGGCAGCGGCGCCTGGCTGAGCACCTGGGACTGGTTCCGGCATTTCATCAGCACCGGCCAGGGTCGCAGCGAATTGACCTGGTCATTCACACCCCCGTGGACGGCCGAATGGCCCGCGCTCCTCTGGCGTGAGCTGACCCCCCTGGGCACGCTGGCCGGGCTGGCAGGCTGGGCGCTCCTGGGGCGTCGCCTCGGCGGCCTGCTGAGCGGCGCCGCCCTGATCTACTTTGCCTTCAGTTTCATTGACCGCCTGGGCAACTGGTACCAGGTGGTGATGCCGGTCTATGCCCTGCTGGCGTTGGGGTTGGGCGTGGCAGCCGACCGGGCCTGGAAGCGCGCCACGGCCGGCGCAGTGTACAGCGGCCGCTGGGCGCGCCGCGTGCCGGCGCTGCTGCTGCTGGCGCTCGGTTTGCTCCTGGGCAGCCGCCTGCTGCTGAACTTCGGCCGCGCCGATCAGTCCGATCGAATCGCCGACACGGGACTGGCGCCAGGCTGGGATCTCTTGGCGGATGCGCCGCCCGCGGCGCAC
>JAYRVL010000096.1:0-5222 GCA_041918575.1 Anaerolineae bacterium
TCCAGGTGCTGCCGGCGTTGGTGGAGATTTCCAGGATGCCGCCGTCGTAGCAGCCGCCGGAGCGTGGCTCGAACGATTGATAGTTCCAGAATTGGAGGGTCAGCGGATTTTGCCCGCTGGGCAGGACAATGGACGGCGAAACCAGGCGCTGGTCGCTGCTGGTAGCCGGATCGGTGGCATGGAAGGCTTGCAGGCCGCTGTGTACGCGCGTACCCCACAGCGCCCAGGTGTTGCCGCTGCCGCCGGAACCGAGCGTCCAACCGTTGGGGCCGGTCTCGAAATCTTCACTGAGGAGCGTGCTGGGCACAAAGCCAGGCCCGCAGTCGCCGGGCGCGGCCACGGTGGTGAAAGTGAAGATGGTCGAGTAGGCGCTGACTCCGCAGGCGTTGTCGGCCCAGACGCGCCAGTAATAGCGCATGCTGGTGAACAACGTTACCGGCGGGGTGTAGCTGGCGCCGGTCAGGCCGGTGGCTGAGGCGACGATGTTCGTGAAACCGGCGTCTTGCGCTACCTGGATGCTGTAGGTTGCAGCCTGTGACGCTGCATTCCAGGTGAAGGTTGGCTGGCTCGCGACGTTGGTGGCGTTGTTTGCAGGGCTGACCAGGATGGGCGCGGGAGGCGCGGCATTCGCCACGTTGAGCAGCACGTTGCTGGTTTGCGAGCCGCCGTTGTACACGCCGGTGACGCCGATGGTGTAATTGCCGGGTGTGGCGCTGCCGGTGTTGCCAATGGTCAAGGTGGTGCTGCCTGGCCCGGCCACGGGGTTGGGGGCGAAGGTGGCCGTGGCGCCGAGCGGGTGGCCGATGGCGCTGAAGGTCACGGCGCCGGCATAGCCAACATTGATGTTGTAGTCGGCATTGGCGGGTGTGCAGATGGCCTGCGAGGCGGGCGTGGCGCTGAACACCGAGAGCGTCAGGAAGATGGCGCTGACCGCGCCCCAGTTGTTGGCGGCGTCCTTGCCGCGCACGAAGATGGTGTGGCGACCGCTGTTCAGGCCGCTGGTGTTGATCGTGGCTACGGCGTTTTCGATCGTGCTGTTGAAGGCGCCATCGGCGGGCGCCATGGGATAGGCTACCGCGCCAACCTGCCAGGGCGGTGTGTCAATGTAGTACTCGGCCGCGGCAACGGCCTGCGTCGGTTCGCTGCCGTTGCTGTTGTTGAAGCGGGTGTCGTTGAGGGTCGCGGTCAGGTTGACCGGGTCGCCGGTGGTGACGATGGCAGGGGCAACCGCCACATTCAGGGCGTCCGGGCCGGCTGGGGTCATATAGGGGGTACGCGAGGCCTTAGCCGCGTAGATCAGCGCGGGCATGTTGGTGGGCAGGATCGTGTTTTCGAAGGTGGAGCAGTCCTGGAAGAAAGAGGTTCCCAACTCGAAGGTGTACGATGCGATGCCCAGGTCGCCGTAACTGAAATCGTCCGTCGTGCCGTCGGTGGCGTAGAGACCGATGGCTTGTTCAGGAAGGTAGTTGTTGAAGTAGGCGAACTTGCGGCCCAGGGTTTGCAGGGCCGGGCCATTGGGCGCGACGGTGTTGGTGAAGCCCCACGGCCACAGGACCAGTTCGCTGTAGCTGTGGATATCTATGTAGACGCCGGTGGCGTCCGGCGGCGCCGGGTCGGTGAGGAGGGGGCCGCGCTGATCGGGGAAGATGGCGCGCATGTAGGCTTGCGCGGCTTGAACTTCGGGTTCCGAGGCGGCGCTGGGGCCGCGGTAGGTTTCGCTGCACTGACTGCCGCTGGAGCCGCCGCAGCATCCCCACTGGAAGCTGAAGTTGCGGTTGAGGTCGGCGCCGCGGCTGGTGCTGGTGACGCCGCAGTAGTTCTGATTGGTATTCTTGCGCCACGACAGGCCGGTTTCCGCCTGTTTGCGACCATCAGGGTTGGTGTGCAGCATTAGGTGAATCTCTTGATTGTCCAGGATCCAGGTGACATCGGGATCCACGTTGTAGTTGGTCACCAGGTACTCGGCGAAGCGCGTGGCCAGTTCGGCCGTGGTGTACTCGCGCGCATGAATGGCTGCGGTGATGAAGAGCTTGGGCTTGGGCCCAGGTACGGCGGAGTTTGTCAGGATCAGGACGTTCATGTCGTAGCCACCCAGGCCGACGCTTTTTTGCCATGAGTTGCCGGCATCAATGAACGAAGCCAGTTGCGGATAGTTCGTCACGATGCTTTGCGCGGTGGCGAAGGTTTCTTCGACAGTGCGGTAGCAGGGGTAGCCCGGAATGCCGTTGACCTGATCGGGCGAAATTTCAGGCTTACGGTTGAAGTTGGCGGTTTCTAGCTCGTCAACCTGCAGGCGAAAACCGAGAAGTTCGATGGCGGCATAGCCTTCCTGATCTACAGCGACCAGAACGTACTTCTCTTTGACGTTGTTGTATTCGAAGACATCGAAGTCGGCCAGTTGGCTGAGCTGGGCCGCATCGTCGTAGTAGACGCGGGCCACAACCGGACCGCTGAATATCTCGCTCTGGGGGGGGACGGCCGGCGCCGCAGAGACGGCCGGTACCAGCATTGAGCAAAGAACGAACGCGAACAGGAGACGAAAGACAGGTGACCGTACCATGCAGAAACTCCTCATCGAAACGTCAGATTTGTGATTGCTGCGGAGATGTCCCCCGCGAGGACGCCGGATGTGGCGCCGTAGCGCGCACATTATAGCACGCGGCGCACCCTGCAACCAAACTACCGCCAGGAATTCCAAATGTACCCGGAATCGAGGCTTTAGCCGGTGCAGTTTGCGGCTTTGCTGGCTAAGAAACCGGCTAAAGCCTCCAATCCAGGTCCGATCAACGCCTACATTGGACCTTGTTTGGAATTCCTGAACTACCGCTGAGAGCGTCAGAGGCCGGGCAATCGTTTTTGCAGGCCCTTTGTGGCCCGAATTGCCTATTTGACAAGTCGCGTCATTGCGTTTATACTCACGCACGAAGCAGCGTAGACAGTTTTGTGATGTGATGTGATGTGAGGTAACCGTGTTGGTCAAGCCCTTGTCTCTTACGAAGATCGCCATTATTAAGCTCCTTGTCGGTGTAATTAGCCGACCGGAGCGATTGGTGGTTGAGGGGCAAACACGGTAGGAACGCACCTACCTTTGCAAAGTTGCAGAAACCTTCCCACCGGCGGGAAGGTTTTTTGTTACCTTGATCCCGTCCCCTTTTTTGATCCAGCCCCTGCCTCGCACCGTCGAAGCCGCTTGTGTGAGGATGAGCAGTCACGTTTTACCCCTGTGTGTTTTTTCTTGAGGTCTCTTTGAGTTCGCGGCGACGAAGCCAAACGGGTTGCAATGGCGCCCCTGACTACGGTGAGTTTTCTCACGGTAGCCAGGGTTTTTTTATTTCTTGGCCGATGTGACGAATGCAGAAGCATGAGGAGAGGATGATGAAACTGAGCGGCGCCCAGATTGTGTGGGAGATCATGATGCGCGAAGGGGTGGATGTTGTCTTTGGCTACCCAGGCGGAGCCAACCTGCCCATTTATGATGCCATGGTGCAGTATCCTGTGCGGCATGTTCTTGTACGCCATGAACAGTGCGCAGCGCATATGGCCGACGGCTATGCGCGGGCCACGGGCAAGGTGGGCGTCTGCATGGCCACCTCAGGCCCGGCGGCGACGAACCTGGTGACCGGGCTTGCCACCGCGCAGCTCGATTCGATCCCGCTTGTGGCTGTGACCGGCCAGGTGCCAACGAACCTGCTCGGCGGCGACGCCTTTCAGGAAACTGATGTGACTGGCGTCACGCAGCCCGTCACCAAGCACAACTACCTGGTAACTGACGTGCGCGAGCTGGCGCGCGTGATGCGCGAAGCCTTCTACATCGCGCGCGAAGGACGCCCGGGCCCAGTCCTGGTGGATATCTGCAAGGATGTGCAGAATGCCAAGATCGAGTACGAGTATCCTGAGAAGATTTTCCTCCCGAGCATGACCCGGCCGCGCCGACCGCTATCCCAGGCGGTGCATCAAGCTGCGGAGATCATCAATCGCGCCAAGCGCCCGCTGATCCTGGCTGGACATGGCGTGCAGATTGGCGGCGCAGAGGCGCAGTTGCTCGAGCTGGTCGAGAAGGCCGAAATTCCTGTCGTGACGACGCTCTTGGGCATCGGTAACATTCAGGAGACCCATCCATTGGCGTTGGGCATGGGCGGGATGCACGGCGAAGCAGCGACCAACCTGGCGGTGCAGCAGTGCGATGTGCTGATTGCCGTTGGCATGCGCTTCGATGACCGCGTCACCGGTCGCCTGGATAAGTTCGCCCGCCAGGCCAAAGTTGTCCATTTCGAGTTGGATCCCGCGGAGGTCGGCAAGAACATCAAGCCAGACGTGGCCGTGGTGGGCGACTGCAAGGAGACGTTGACCGACATGCTGCCGCACATCAAGCCGGCGCATCATGCCGACTGGCTGCAGACGATCCGGCACTGGCAGGATGAGACCCATCAGCGTGACATCGTGCAGGCTGAGGTGGACGAGTTGATTCCACCCTATGTCATGCGTGAGCTGTGGCACGCAACGAAGGGCAACACCTTCGTGATCTCGGACGTGGGCCAACATCAGATGTGGGAGGCGCAGTATTTTGTGCATGAACGCCCGCGCCAGCTCATCACCTCCGGCGGCCTGGGCACGATGGGCTTTTCACTACCCGCGGCCATAGGCGCCAAAGTGGCCTTTCCTGAGCAGTTGGTGTGGGCCGTGGTGGGCGACGGCGGGTTTCAGATGACTCTGCAAGAGCTTGGCACCATCGTGCAGGAGAATATCCCGATCAAGATCGCCATTATCAACAACGGTTTTCTGGGCATGGTGCGCCAGTGGCAGCAGTTCTTCTACGAGAAACGCTACTCCGCGACGCCAATCTTCAGCCCGGACTACGTGAAATTGGCTGAGGCCTATGGCATTCGCGGCCGTCTGGTGGATCGCAAGGAAGATGTGGCCGCGGCCTTTGCCGAAGCCAATGCGCATGACGGCCCCTTCCTGATCGAATTCCGTGTCAAGGAAGAGGTCAATGTCTATCCCATGGTCGCGCCAGGCTCAGCCGTGGACGAGATGATCCGAAGGCCGATGGCGATCGTGCAGGAATACAGCGGCGTGCAGCCGAGCTGGTAGGCTGGAGAGCGGAGGAGCGGAGAAGCGGAGAAGCGGAGAAGCGGAGAGCGGAGAAGCGGAGAAGCGGAGAAGCGGAGGAGCGGAGGAGCGGAGGAGCGGAGAAGCGGAGAAGCGGAGAAGCGGAGAGCGGA
>JAYRVL010000097.1:0-3403 GCA_041918575.1 Anaerolineae bacterium
AGCGGGGCGTACACCTCGGGCCACACCCACTGGGGTGAAACGTGGACCGGCACAGGCGTCGCCGATGGCCT
This sequence comes from Anaerolineae bacterium, assembly GCA_041918575.1. GTDB lineage: Bacteria > Chloroflexota > Anaerolineae > SSC4 > Amarolineaceae > Amarolinea. Next base: position 72 of record JAYRVL010000097.1, read on the forward strand.
GCGGTTGGAGCACACAGCCCTCAGCGGCTATACCTACGGCGTCACTGGCCAGAGCGCCAGCACCAGCGGCCGCGGCGTTTACGGCTATGTAAGCGCGGCCAGCGGCACAACCTTCGGGGTGCAGGGCCAGTCCGCCAGCACGGACGGCCGCGGGGTGTATGGTCTTTCCACGGCCAGCAGCGGTTTGGCCTCAGGTGTCTTCGGCGAAAGCGCCAGCACCGGCGGCCGCGGCGTATATGGTAAGGCGACGGCCAGCAGCGGCCAGGCCTTCGGGGTGCACGGCGAGTCGGCGAGCGACAGCGGCCGCGGCGTGTTCGGACATGCCACCTCGAGCACTGGCTCGACGTACGGTATGGTCGGCCAGACCGACAGCCCCAATGGCGCCGGCGTACAAGGTTATGCGTCCTCTGCCACCGGCAACACCATTGGCGTGTGGGGCCTGTCCCTTGGCACGTCAGGCACCGGGGTGTCAGGCCAGGCTTCCGCCACCACCGGCACCACCTTTGGCGTCTATGGCCAGTCCTCCAGCGGCCAGGGCTATGGGTTGTATGGCGTCAACTGGTCGAACACGGGCAGCGCGGTTGGCATATACGCCAGGTCCTTGAGCACCAGCGGCTACGCCGGCTATTTCAGCGGCAAAGGTAACGATGCCGTGTACATCGAGAACACCGGAAGCGGCCGGGGGCTTCTGGTCGAAACCACTACCGACACGGCCGTCTGGGCCATTTCCAGCCTTGGTCTCGCCGCCGTCGATGGCCGCGCGGCCAGCTCAACCGGACGGGGCCTGTACGGCTATGCCACAGCCTCCACCGGCTCAAACTCCGGGGTGTACGGCAGGACCGCCAGCAGCGACGGTCGCGGGGTGTACGGCTGGGCCGAAACCACCAGCGGCGTCAATTACGGGGTGTACGGCCGCACCAGCAGCGCCTCCGGCTATGCCGGCTACTTCCAGGGCAATCTCCACACCACCGCCACGCTGAGCAAAGCGGCCGGCTCGTTCAAGATTGATCACCCGCTCGACCCGGCTAACCAGTATCTCTACCATTCCTTCGTCGAATCGCCCGACATGATGAACATCTACAACGGCAACGTGACCACGGATGCAGAGGGGCTGGCGGTGGTCATGCTTCCCGACTGGTTCCAGGCGTTGAACCGGGACTTCCGCTACCAGCTCACCGTGATTGGCCAGTTCGCCCAGGCCATCGTGGCCCAGGAGATCGAGGACAATCGCTTCGTCATCCGCACGGACAAGCCGCAGGTCAAGGTTTCCTGGCAGGTGACGGGCATCCGTCAGGACGCCTACGCCAACGCGCATCGCATTCCGGTGGAGGAGGCGAAGCCGGCCGAGGAGGCCGGGTTGTACTTGCATCCCACCGAATTGGGTCAACCGGCGGATTTGGGCCTGGACTACCAGCGCAACCGCGACAGTTGGTAGATGAAATTCATCGGCTGTTTGACAAATCACACAGCCTGTGCAATAATCATCCATCCCCGTTCATCGCCGAGTTGTGTGCCTCTTGACCACACAATGTCGCCCCCGCGAAAGGAGGTGAATCGCAACGATTTCTTCGCATTCCGCATCCTTGCGCGCTGAAACCACCGTAAGCGCTGGTATTGGCACGCGCGGCGTCAACCTCACCCGTATGAATTGCTCGTCTCTACACGTTTGACGTTCCAAAGTTCCGAGGAGGAATCACATGATGCGCAAGATCGTCTTTTACGCAGTCCTGGTGACTGTGTTATCCTTGTCGTTGGTTCTCAGTGTGGCGGCTGAAAAGATCAACCCGCCCGTACCAAACACTTTATCCGCCGCTGGCGCTGTTCCGATGGCGCCCGCGGGACATGCCAGCCCACCCACTACGCCTGCCACCCTGGTCAATGACGGCAGTTTCGAGAATGGCCCGCCGCCTGGCTCCGCCTGGACCGAGGTGACCAACTCCACTTGCGAATGGATCGGCGACTGGAGCGGCGTATGGGGCGCTGGGGCGAAGGACGGTACGTTCGACTTTTGGGCCGGCGGCTACTGCGGCGGCACACCTGCCAGCAGCTCTGTGGCGCAGTCCGGAATCGCAGTCCCCGCGACTGACAACATGCTGCACTTTTGGATCATGTCTTATCGTCCTGATCCGGATGATCCGGATCTCGACCAGGCCTACCTGCAGGTCAATGGCGTCACCGTTTGGACCTACGACCTGATCGTGGCCAACGATACCTTCCCCAACTGGGTGGAGAAGACGTTCGACATGTCGCCGTATGCCAACCAGAACGTTGAACTGAAGTTCGGCGCCAATTCGGCCGGCGCCTCCACGGGCAACATCCGCTTCGACTATATCAGCATTGGCGAGCCGCCGCCGCCGCCCGAGCGCTGCTCCGCCGGCTATCATGTCGTGACCCTGTGGACCGAGGGCTTCGAGGGCAGCTTCCCGCCGGCCGGCTGGACTGTAGCCAACACGACCGCGAACTGCGTTAATGGCTACCCGGCCTGGAACAATACTGATCCCGGCGCTCGTGGCAACCTGACCGGCGGCAGCGGTCTCTTCGCAATCGCGGACAGCGACAACTGCGGCAGCAGTGTGAGCATGAACACCGAGATGTGGACGCCTGCCTTGAACCTGGTGAACTACACCGACGCACGCGTGGGCTTCAACCTCGACTACTACTCCTTCAGTGGCACTGAAACTACCGCCCTCGACGTCAGCACCGACGCTGGCTCCACCTGGGCGAACGTCCACTCCTGGACCGCCAGCGCCCGCGGGCCACGCACGTACGAGAGCCCCAACCTGGCCGGCGCCGGCCAGAATGACGTCATCGTGCGCTGGCACTATGTGGCCGGTTGGGACTGGTGGTGGGAAGTGGATGATGTAACGATCACCGCCTGCGAGCCTGACACCCCGACCGCGGTCAACATGAGCAGCGTAGAAGCCAGCCCGGCGTCAGTTCCGACATCTCTCCCCTTGAGCGTGATCCCGGCAGCCGTGGCCGCGGTAGGCGCAGCCTGGTACGCCTGGCGCCGCCGCCGCTAGACACGCTCCCGCTGTGCGCCCATTGACAACCCCCCGGTAAAAACTCCCGACCGGTCACCTGATCGGTCGGGAGTTCTCTTGCCAGGAAGATGCCAGGATTCCGAGTCTATGATATACTACGTCGAACGATCATTCAGAATCGGAGAATGTTCATGGACCCTGTGGCGGTAGAAGGCGGCTTACCACGCGCCATTCGCGAAACAAGCGAACTATATAGAAGTAGAATAGATCTTGGTTGTATCAAAACCTGTAATTGTGCCGTGAATCATCTGAATTGTATGACCGCCAAGGAATGGATCAAAAGCCAAC
>JAYRVL010000098.1:0-4764 GCA_041918575.1 Anaerolineae bacterium
AACATTCAACAGGGCTACAGCGAGGAGGGGCAGCGCGACCCTGCCGGGCAGTTACGGCTGCTGGCTGAGGTCAACGCGGACATCATCGGCCTGCAGGAGTCCGACAACGCGCGCATTGCCGGCGGCAACGGCGACCTGGTGCGCTATTTTGCCAATCAGCTCGGCATGTACGCCTACTACGGCCCCAAGACCGTGGCCGGCACCTTCGGCATTGCCCTGCTCTCCCGCTACCCGATCGAGAATGCGCGCACCTATTACCAGTTCAGCGAGGGAGAGCAGGTGGCGGTCATTGCCGCGCAAATCACCGTGGGCGACCGCACCTTCGAAGTCTTCGTCAATCACCTGGGCAACGGTGGGCCGCTCATCCAGCAGCAGCAGTTGCTCGAACTGATGGCGGGGCGCGCGAACGTCATCGCGCTGGGCGATTTCAACTTCCGGCCGGACAGCGAGCAGTATCGCCTGACCACACAGCAGTTGGCGGACAGTTGGCTCCTGCGCTGGCCCACCTGGAGCGATGACCAGGGCCAGCGACCGGAGCGCAAAATTGACCACATCTTCGTCTCACCTGGAACCGACGTGCGCCAAGCCCGCTTCATCCCCAGCCCAGCCTCCGACCACCCGGCCGTGACCGCCACTATCGGCTGGTAGGGGCTGTTCGCCGCCGACCGGAGACCAGAGACCGGAGACCGGAAGAACTCCCTTCTTCCACGAAACCCGATCTCTGATCTCTGATCCCTGATCTCTGTTCTCTTACCCCCTCCTCCGCACCACGCGCACGCGGCAGTGCTTGTCGGGCGCGGGCGCGGGGCTGTAGGTACGGCGCAGTTGATAGGTGGGATCGGCCAGCGCGAATTCCAGTTCATGAAACAGGGTGGCTGCGGTGAGCATGATGAGCACTTCGGCAAAACCGGCGCCGGCGCAGGTGTGCGCGCCAAAGCCATAGGGCGCAAAGGCGCCGGGCTGGCGCGTCTCCTGGCGCGGGGGCAGGCAGCGATCAATGTCGAAGCGATGGGGGTCTTTGTAGATGCGCGGGTCGAAATGGGCCACACCGGTCGCGGCCATGACCGGTTCCATTGCGTGCAACTGGCGACCAGCAAAGGTGAACGGTTCGATGACGGTGCGCGGAGCCATCGGCGCCACCGGGTAGAGGCGCAGCGTCTCCTGCGCGGTGGCATGCAGGATGGGCATCTTGCGCAGCCGGTCGGCGGTCAACGGGCCTGCGGCAAAAACCGCGTCAATTTCAGTTTGCAGGCGGGCCAGCGTTTCGGGCTGTTTGAGCAGCGCATAGATCAAGAACGAGGTCGTGCCCGCGGCCGTATCAATCCCCGCCAGGTAAGGCCCCAGCGCGCCGATCAGCAGTTCCGGCTCGGAGAGCAGATCAGGGTTGTCGGCCGAGGCGGCCAGCAGGTAATCAATCAAGTCGCCCTCGTCTGCCGACTTGGGCTGCGCCCGGTGGCTGGCCAGCATGTCCGCGGCCAGTTGCATGACACGCGCCTTGGCCCGGCGATAGGGTGGCAGGCGCAGGCTAATTTTGGGCCATTGGCCCAGCACGGCGTTGAGCAGGGTGCGCATGAACAGGACGAAATCGGGGAAATAGTCGCCCGGCCCGCTGCCCAACAGCAAACGGCCGATCTGTTCTCCAATCAGGCGCTGCATGGTGGGGAAGATCACGAACGCGGCGCCCGGCTGCCAGTCTGCCAGCAGCGTGCGCGTCAACGTCACCGCGGTGGGCAGTTGATCGAGAATGGCGGTGCGGCTGTAGGGCTTCTTGAGAATTTTGCGCATGCGTGAATGAGGCTCGCCATCGATGGCTGCCAGGAAGTATTTCGATTCGATCTCGTCCGCAAAGGTGGCCCAGGTGTAACGGCCGCTGAGATGCGCATCGCCGGCCGCGGTCAGGAACTGGTTGGCCTCAGGACCGGCCAGGACCGTGAAGCGCCGGTTGAGCGCCTTGACCGTGAACACCGGGCCGTGCTTCAGATACTGCTGCTCCAGGAAAGTGAGCGGGTCGTTCATCAAGGGGAGGGCGCTGCCGAGCAGCAGGATCCCGTCGGCCAAGGGGGGCGCAGGCGCCCGCGAAAGGCCGCTCTGCCAGGTCAGTGCATTTGTCATGGTTTTTTTTCTCGTTGGTAAACAGGTTCAACAGACTCTCAGCGGCCATTGTGCCTTACATGACTCATTGCGTCAAATTCGGCGGACAGGAAATACTGCCGCGCTGCCTGTCGTGGACGTCACACCTTGCGGTTTAGGCAGCGCGTGAGGTGCCCGCGCTCCCAGGTAGTGGCGCGCGCGCGCGATAGTCTGCAGGCACACGGGACTTGTGGTATAATTTGGGTGATATTAATGATGTTCACATCGAATTCCCAGGAGAGAATAGATGTTCGACACGACCATGACGCTACCCAAAGAGACCGCCCATCCAGCGCGCATAGGTGTTCTCTTGCCAGAACAGACCGCACCAGCAATTCCAAAGGCCGCGCTGCGCGCATTGACCGAGCTTACTGGTCAGATTGAGCTAGGGCCTGCGCTCCTGATCACGCTGAAGGACGCGATCGAGCATCGTCTATCGGTGATCGGCGTCCAGATACGCGCCTACGAAAATCAGTATGGAATGAACTTCGAGCAGTTCCAAAGCAGTGGTCGCAGCGGCGAACTGCAGGCTCCAACTTCATACCGGATCGAACGTGATTACTTCGAGTGGGACAGCTTGATAACCCGCCGCAAGAAACTGAACGACATCCTGCAATGGCTGGCCTGACTCTATCCCAATTCATCGAACGTCTGCGCCGAATCTGTGACCAGTCTGCTTTGGTTGTCAGTTACGATGTTCGGGTGCTGGACAACGCTGTGACGAAGACGCGAGTTTTCTTGACCATTGACGCCTTCATTGACGTCTACTACAACCCGGTCAACAGCACATGCTCCTACACGCTCATCCAAGACAACCAACGCATTTTTGGCGCTGACAATGCCTTTGTTGGTTGGCATATTCATCCCTTTGAAAATCCTGACGAACACCGATTATGTGAAGAAGTGCGCTTCGAGGAATTCTTGAACGCCATTGAGCAGTGGATCGAATAGATCTTCGATGCGGAAATTGAGGTGATGCGATGGGTGTCATGATGGCGACGAAGCCGATAACCGGAGAAGAACTGCTGGCGCTGGGCGACATCGGCCCGAGCGAGCTGATTGATGGGAGAATTGTGACCATGACCCCAACCGGCGATGAGCACGGGACGATTGAGTTCAACCTGGGAAGTGAATTGCGCGCCTTCGTGCGTCGGCAGCGCCTGGGGCGAGTCACAGGCGGCGAGGTTGGCATCTACACGCGGCGCAATCCGGATCGCGTGCGCGCCGCCGACATCGCCTTCATCTCGACGAGCCGCCTGGCGCAGCCGGTCAAGGGCTACCTGACCGTGGCGCCCGACCTGGTGGTGGAGATCATGTCGCCCGATGACCGCTGGCAGGACCTGCGCGAGAAGTTGGCCGAATACTTCGCCATCGGTGTGACATGGGTCTGGGTCGTCGAACCGTCGGCGCGCAAGGTATTGGTCTTTCGTTCGCCCACCACGCTCGAAGAATTCGGCGAAGATGACACTCTGACCGGCGAGGGCGTATTGGCCGGATTCGCAGTCAAGGTGGCAGACCTGTTCAGCGTCTGAATGTGAGCATCGAGGCGCCAACCGGGCGAGCGTTGCAGCACGAGAGGTGAGCAATCGGGACAATGAATGCGATCCAACGCACTCGATAGACGGAGGCAATCATGCGCAAGCTTTTACCGAGCAGAACTTCGGGGACTACCTGCAGAGCTTTGCTGATAGAGAGGGGTGCGATCTGTCCACCATCCTGGTCGAGATACGGAGCTGGTACAACGGCTTCGCTTTTTCGCGCCGCGGCGAGACGGTGTACAATCCCTTTTCGCTGCTGCTCCTGCTGGACGGCCAGGATTTCCGCAATTACTGGTTCGAGAGCGGCACGCCCACTTTCCTGATCCAACTGATCTATGCATACCCAATTGACTCGCCATCTTCACAAACTGAGCGTCGAGATCGGCTGCCGACCCGTCGGCTCGCCGGCCAACCAGGCCGCGGCCGCCTACATGCGCGACGTTTTCAGCGCCCTGGGGCTGGTCGTCGAAGAACAGACCTACGCCTGTACCGGCTGGCAGTGCGCAGGCGCCTGGCTATCCGCCGGAGGCGATGCCCTGCCGGTCGAGGCCAACGCCTTTTCGCCCGCGTGCGACGTGGCCGCGACGGTTGTTCCTGCAGCCACGCTGGCCGAGCTGGCCGCAGCCGACCTGACGGACCGGATCGCGCTGTTGCACGGCGAGCTGGTGAATGAACCGCTGGCGGCCAAGTCCTGGTTCCTGGCCGGCGAGCGTGACCACGCCATCATCGGCCTACTGGAAAGCAAACGTCCGGCCGCGGTGCTGGCGCCGCCCCCACCCACGCCCCAGTACGAGCAATTCACCGCCGACTGGGAACTGGAGATTCCTGCCGCCACCACGCCGGTTGCCGTCATCGAGCGCCTGCTGGCCCAACCGGCGCCGCTCCATCTGCGCCTGGACTGCGCCAAATACCCCGCGACCGCCGCCAACATCGTGGCGCGCAAACCCGGCGCGCGTCCGCCCGGCGCGCCTCCGCAGCGCATGGCGCTGATGGCGCACTTCGACACGCGCTTCAATACCCCCGGCGCGCTCGACAACGCCGGCGGCGCCGCCGCGCTGCTGGCGCTGGCGGAAACCCTGGCCGGCGCGGCGCTGCC
>JAYRVL010000099.1:0-13817 GCA_041918575.1 Anaerolineae bacterium
ATTTTCAACGAGCAGCCTGGCGGCTCGTCTCCACCGCGGCCAGCAGGGCGGTGAACGCGTCCGCGAAGGCTGCGACCCCTTCTTCCTCGAGCTGCTGCGTCACCGCGTCCATCACGATCCCCAGCGCCTGCAGGTCGGCCAGGGTTTGCGCCGCGGCGTCCAGGTCTTCTTCCAGGCTGGCGGGCCGCACGCGGCCATGATCCAGCAGCGCGGCCAGGGTCTGCGGCGGCATGGTGTTGACCGTCTGCGGGCCAACCAACTCCTCGACGTAAAGCACATCACGGTAGGCCGGATTCTTGGCGCCGGTCGAAGCCCACAGCGGCCGCTGCACCCGGCCGCCCTGGGCCGCGAGGGCCTGGAAGCGCTCCGAGGCGAAGACCTGCTTGAAGTCGGCGTAGGCCAGGCGGGCGTTGGCCACCGCGGCCTGGCCGGCCAGGTGACGGGCCTGGGCAGGCAGCCGGGCATCCACCAGGGTGTCCACGCGTGAGACGAAGAACGACGCCACCGAGCTGATCGAGTCGAGCGGCAGGCCGGCGGCCGCGCGCTGCTCCAATCCCTGCAAGTAGGCGTCCATCACCTCGGCATAGCGGCGGCGCGAAAAGATCAGCGTGACGTTGACGTTGATGCCCGCGGCAAGCGCGGCGCTGATCGCGGGCAGCCCGGCCTTCGTGGCGGGGATTTTGACCATCAGGTTGGGACGGTCCACGCGCTGCCAAAGCTGCCTGGCCTCCGCCAGCGTGGCGTCCGTCTCATGCGCCAGGTAGGGGCTGACTTCCAGGCTGACGAAGCCATCGCCGCGGTCGCTCTGGCGGTACAGCGGCCGGAACAGATCTGCGGCCGTCTGAATGTCCTCGATGGCGAGACGCCAGAAGATCTCCTCCGCGCTGAGGCCGGCCCGGGCCAGCGGCCGCAGTCCGTCCGCGTAGTCGGCCGATTTGGTGATCGCGTTCATGAAGATCGTCGGGTTGGAGGTCACGCCGCGAATCTCCGCGCGGGCGATCATGCCGGCCATGACGCCGTTGTCGAGCAGGCCGCGCTGGATGTTGTCATACCAGACCGACTGACCCGCGGCATGGAGTGCTTGCGCTGCGTTCATGTTCTACTCCTGATGGATGGATATGCGCCGTAATTCCCCCGTCACCCGCCAACCAGGGCCAGGAGCGTGGCGCGGGCCAGGGTCATCCAGGGGGTGGGCCACAGGCCGACGAGGATGGCGCCCACGGCGGCCGCGACCAGGGCCAGGTTCCAGGGTGGGGACAGGTTGATCTGGCCGCTGGCGGTTTCGCTGCTCATGACCATGCTGACGATGACGCGCAGGTAGTAATAGGCGCTGAGCGCGCTGTTGAGCACGGCGGCGATGACCAACCAGGTCCAGCCGGCATCCACAGCCGCCTTGAAGACGTAGAGCTTGCCAAAGAAGCCGGCCAGGGGCGGAATGCCTGCCAGCGAGAGCATGAAGATCGTCATGAGCGCGGCCAGGGCCGGATGACGGCTGCCCAGGCCGTTGGTCGCGCTGGCGTCCACGTCCATCGCCGCGTCGTTTTCCAGCGCCTGCAGGACAGCAAACGCGCCGATGTTCATGAAGGCATAGGCGAACAGGTAGTAGAGCGTGGCGCCCACTGCCTGATCGTTGTTGCCGGTCAGGCCTACCAGGATGTAGCCGGCGTGGGCAATACTCGAATAGGCCAGCATGCGCTTGAGGCTCTCCTGGCGCAGCGCGGCCAAATTGCCCACGGTCATGGTCAGCATGGCCAGGACCGCGATGACCCACAGCCACGGTCTGTCGAAACTGGCCAGGCCGGCCAGCACGCGCAGGAGCGCGGCGAAAGCGGCGGTCTTGACGCCAACCGACATGAACGCGGTGACCGGCGTGGGCGCGCCCTGGTAGACGTCAGGCGCCCACATGTGAAAAGGCGCCATGGCCACCTTGAACCCGAAGCCGATCAACAGCAGGCCCACGCCTACCGGCAGCAGCGGCGCCATCGGGCTGGGGGTGGAGAGCGGCGCCAGGAAATGGGCCACCTGCGCCAGGTTGGTGGTGCGCGTGGCAGCATAGACCAGGGCCGAGCCGTACAGGAAGAAGGCGCTGGCAAAGGCGCCCAACATGAAGTACTTCATGGCCGCTTCGATGGAGCGCGGCTGCTTGAGGTTGAAGCCGCTCATGACGTAGAGCGCCAGGGAGAGGATTTCCAGGCTCAGGAAGATCGTCATCAGGCTGGTGGACGCGCTCATGAAGGTCATGCCTGCGCAGGCCAGCAGCAGCAGGGCGTAGTATTCGCCGATGCTGTCGCTGAAGCGTTCGAGATAGCCGAAGGAGAGTAGGACGCCCAGCGCGCCGGCTGTCAGGATGATGACGTTGGCAAAGAGAGCAAAGGAATCGGACACGGCCATGTCCTGGAAGCGCCGGGGCGGGCCTTGCCAGAGCCAGGCGCTGGCCCCAAGCGCCAGGACCATGCCCAGCAGCGCCAGCCAGCCCAACTGGGACTTGGCGCGGCGCAGCAGCGTGACTTCGGCCAGGAGGATCAGCAGCGCCATGCCCACCAGGATCAACTGGGGCAGAATGGCGAGAAAATCGAGCGTCGGAATCTGAATCGTCATGAAGATGCTCCTCTAAAATCCGGGGCGACCCTGGTCGGTCATGACGGCGGGCGGCGGCGTTCTAAGATGCTGCGCCAGGCTCTCGACCGAGGGGTTGATCTTGTCGAAGAACAGATTGGGGAAAAGGCCGATGATGACGAACAGCGCCACCAGCGGAACCATGATGAGCACCTCGCGCCGCGTCAAATCGGGCAGGTTGGCGACCGCCTTGGGCTTGGTGAACGGGCCTTGCATCATCTGGCGGAATGCGGTCAACAGGTACCAGGCGGCCAGGATGATGCCCGCAGTGGCCGGCCAGGCGAAGAGCGGATTGGCCTTGAACGCTCCGACCAGGATGGTGAACTCACCCACGAAGCCGTTGAGGCCGGGCAAACCCACCGAGGAGAGCATGACAACCAGGAAGAAGGCGCCGTAGATCGGGATTTCCTTCCACAGGCCGCTGAACTCGGCCATGTTGCGCGTGTGCAGGCGCTCGTAGAGCATACCGACCAGTAAGAACAAGGCGCCGGTGCTCAGGCCGTGGTTGACCATCTGCAAGACTGCGCCCGCCATGCCCTGCGGCGTCAGGCTGAAGATGCCGAGGACCACGAAACCGAGATGGGCCACGGACGAGTACGCAACCAGGCTCTTGATGTCCCGCTGGCGCAGGGCGACCAGCGCGCCGTAGAGGATGCCGATGACGGCCAGGGTGGAGAGCCAGGGCACGAACGCGATGGTGGCCCGCGGGAACAGCGGCAGGCAGAAGCGCATGAAGCCGTAGGTCCCCATCTTCAGGAGCACACCGGCCAGGATGACCGAGCCGGCCGTAGGCGCTTCCACGTGAGCGTCGGGCAGCCAGGTGTGGAAGGGAAACAGCGGCGTCTTGATGGCAAAGCCCAGGGCAAAGGCCAGGAAGCCCCACATCTGCACGGTGTAGACCAGGCTCTTGTCTTGCAGCGCCACCAGGTCGAAGGTTCCGCCGTAGAAGTAGAGGATCAGGATGGCGACGAGCATCAGCGCGCTGCCGGCCAGGGTGTAGAGAAAGAACTTGACGCTGGCATAGACGCGCCGCGGTCCGCCCCACTGACCGATGATGAAATACATCGGCACCAGGCTGGCCTCCCAGAAAACATAGAACAAAATCAAGTCCAGCGCGCTGAAGACGCCGAGCATCGCCGTCTCCATCAGCAGCATGAAGAAGTAGTAGCTGCGTTCCTGGCTGTGGATGCTCTGCCAGGAGAAGAAAATGACCAGCGGCATCAGGAAGGTCGTCAGCAGCACCAGCCACAGGCTGATACCGTCCACGCCCAGGTAATACTGAATGTCGAAGGCGGGTATCCAGGCGCGCTGTTCGATGAACTGCATACCGGCTTCGCCGTTCTGCCACCAGAGCAACAGGCCCAGCGAAACCACAAAGGTCGCCAGGGACACGACCAGCGCCCACACGCGCTGCGCCCGCTCATTGGGCAGGAGTAGCAAAATCAAGGCGCCGGCAAGGGGTAGAAAAACAATTGTAGAGATCAAGAATGGCATAGGTTGCTTCTATCTGTGTACAATCCAAACCGAAAAGGCCGAGTAACGTTATTGCCCCAATACCAGAGGCTTGGCATGAATACGTTCTATCAGCCACACATTGACTAATGTCTCCAGGGAAACGCCCTGAGAGTGCGCCTGTTGGGCAACAGCGTTGGCGACCTCCGGTAAAATGGCGATGTGAACAGCTCGTTTTTCGGGAGTATCGAATGTGAACCATTCACCGTTGTCCCCCATGAAATCGCCGGTGTCCAGGTTGTCCCAATACTCCGCCTCTTCGATATAGGACTTGAATTCTGGTACGATAAGTGTGTTCATCGTCTCAATCTCCTGAAGCCCCGCTTCTCATTCTCGGTCATATCACGTGCCGTGATCGGCTTGTACCCCGATGTCCCCAGGCGTTCGATCACCACGAACAGGTATCGCCCTGCCTCTGTCTGCCCATAGATGCGAAAGCGATTTTCCCCTTCCCGATGGGCCAGGTGCCGCGGGTCAAGGCAGATCTCCCAGACTTCTTCTGGCTCTATGTTATGACGGGCGATATGTTCGATTCTGTAATCGTCCCAGGCTAATTCACTAATGTACATAACCGATTTCCTGACTTATCTGAGCGCCAGATACCCCACCACGGCCACCACGCCCATGACAATCGCAAGGGCGTAAGTCCCCACCAGGCCGGTCTGCAACTGGCGCACGCCCTGGCCGATGGCGCCCAGGCCGCGGCCGATCCCGTTGACCGCGCCTTCGATGCCCCGTTGATCGAAGGTAACGGCCAGCCAGCCGGCCAGGTCTTTGAGCGGGTTCACGATCGCCTGCATGTACAGCTCGTCCACATACCACTTCGCCTGCAAGAAGCGGTAAACCAGGCCGTAACGCTGCGCGGTCTGCTCAGGCAGATGCGGCTGCGCCACGTAGGCCTGGTAAGCCAGCCAGATGCCCAGCCCGGCCACGATGGCGCCCACCAGCAGCAGTCCCAGCTCCAACGGCAGATTGGCCGCAGCCTCCGCGGCCGGCGCATCTGCGAACACCGGCTCCAGCCAGTGCTCCAGGCTGAGCGCCGCCGGCAAATTGAGCAGGCCGCCGATGATTGCCAGCCCGGCCAGAATCCACAGCGGCGTGGTCATCACCGCAGGCGATTCATGCGCCTTGTCGGCCAGTTTCTTGTCACGCGCCTTGCCCCAGAAGGAGATGAAGACCGCGCGGAAACTGTAGAACGCGGTGATGAACGCGGTCAACGTGCCGAGCAGGTAGAGCACGATGTTGTGCTCGAAAGCCCTGAACAGGATTTCGTCCTTGCTGAAGAACCCAGAGAGCAGCGGGAAGCCGGCCAACGCGGCCGCGCCGATCAAGAAGGTGCGGTAGGTCGTCGGCAGCTTCTCACGCAGGCCGCCCATCTTGCGGATGTCCAGCTCGCCATGTAGCGCGTGCATGACGCTGCCCGCGCCCAGGAACAAGAGCGCCTTGAAAAACGCGTGCGTGGTCAGGTGGAAGATGCCGGCCGTATACGCGCCCACCCCCACGCCCAGAAACATGTAACCGAGCTGGCTGATGGTGGAGTAGGCCAGGATGCGCTTGAGGTCGGTCTGCACCAGGGCGATGGTGGCGGCCAGGAACGCGGTCAGGACGCCGACCCAGGCCACCCAGTTGGAGGCCGTGGCCGAAAGCTGGAAGATGGCGTGCGTGCGCGCCACCATGTAGACGCCGGCGGTGACCATCGTGGCGGCATGGATCAAGGCGCTAACCGGAGTCGGGCCTTCCATGGCGTCGGGCAACCAGACGAAGAGCGGAATCTGCGCAGATTTGCCGGCGGCGGCCAAGAGCAGCAGCAGGCCAAGCAGCGTCGCCACTCCCTGCAGCGCGGCCGCCTGACTGAAGACGTCTTCGAAGCTGACCGCGCCGATCGTGCTCCAGATGAGCATGATGGCCAGGGCCATGCCGAAGTCGCCGATGCGATTGACCAGGAAGGCCTTCTTGCCTGCGTCGGCCGCGCTCGGCCGGTCGAACCAGAAGCCGATCAGGAGGTACGAGGCCAGGCCCACCCCTTCCCAGCCGACGTACATCAGCAGGAAATTGTCGGCCATGACCAACACCAGCATCATCAGCACGAAGAAGTTGAGGTAGACGAAGTAGCGGGTGTAGCGCGGGTCGTGATCCATGTAGCCGATGGAGTAGACATGGATCAGCGCGCTGACGCCCGTCACCACCAGGGCCATCGTGACCGAGAGGGGGTCAATCAAGAGGGCGATGTCTACCTTGAACGTGCCGATGGTGATCCAATGCCAGAGCAGTTGAACCACGCTGCGCTCCTCGGCGGGCCGCGCCCACAGGCCGACAAAAAGGCCCACGGCCACGACAAACGCCAGGCCAATGGCGGCCGCGCCAAGCCAGCCGGCCGCCCTGCCCAGGCGCCGGCCGATCACGAGATTGATCAGCGCGCCCAGCAGCGGAAAAACGAGAAGAAGCCAGGCAAAATTGAGCATAGAACGCTAAAACCCCAATTCCCAAATCCAGAATCCCACCCGATTCAATATCTGGCCGCTCATCCGGCCTACGGGTGGAGATTTGCTCCAGTCAAATCGTATAACGACACCAGGTCTACACCGGGGAATTCACGCTGGCTGACCAGCGTCCCCTGCCCTTCCAACATCGCCCGCACACGGCCCTCACGATCGCCCCAGTGCGGCCGCCACCAGACCAGCCAGATGCGGGGATGACCCTGCGCGGCGCCGGCGAACTGCGCCCGCCAGTCGAGATCATCGTTCGGCAGCCACAGCTCGTCCTGGAATGTCACCAGGTCGCGCCCGGCGTAATAGGTGAACGGCCGCCAATGAAACGAGGGAATGAAGACGGCAAAGTCACCGGGCTGCGCCTGTTCTTCCACCCACGCGGCCGCCTCACGCCAGGCCGGATTCTCCGCCGTCGCCGCCTGCGCCGCGGTCGTCAGGCCCATCAACAGCAGCAGGCCCGCGGCCGCGGTCAGGCGCCATCCGCTACGCTTGAGCGCCGTCACCCCCAGCGCCAGCAGCAGACACCAGCCCGGCAGCGCAATCAGCAGATAGCGGCTGGCGAAAATCGGCCGCGCCTGCGAAATCAGCAGGGCCGCAAGCGGCGGCGCCAGCGCGTAGATCAAGGCCACGGTCGCGGGCAGTCGCCAGGTCGGGCGCGCAATCTGCCAGGCGCCCCAACCGCACAGCCCCAACGCCAGCGCGTAAGCGCCGTAGCGCAGCAGGGCCGGACCGCTGACCGGCATCCCCGTCATCTGCACCAGTGCGTAGGTCAGCGTGGCCGGGCCTGGCCGGCCCACCGCCAGGGCAATCCACAGTCCCTCCCCGCGGCCCACCTGCGTCAACAGGGTGGGCAGCCAGGGCGCAAAGGCCAGGGCGACGACGCCCTGCACGCCGATCCAAGTCAGCGCGGCAGACCTGGCGCGGCGCCGTGAACTGCGCCAGCGCTGGCCCAGACCAACCAGGACGAGTAAATTATGAACGAGCAGCACCATGACAAAATAGTAGTGCGTGTACAGCCCGGCGACGCAGATCAGGACATAGACCAGCCAATCTCGCCAGGCCCGTCCCCGCGACGCCGCGGTCAGCAGCCAGTAAGTCGCCAGCACCCCCCACAGCGTCAACAGCGCGTACATGCGCGTCTCCTGCGCATACCAGCGCGCGTAGGCCGACAGGGCGAAGAAAAGGCCCGCCAGGAGGGGGAGACTGGAGAGGGGGAGACCGGAGACCGGAGGCCGGAGATTGGAGACCGGAGAGCGGAGATTGGAGACCGGAGAGCGGAGATCATCCGCCTTCCACGTACCCGATCTCTGATCTCTGATCTCTGATCTCTTACCAAGTATCATCAGGGCAGCGGCGCTAAGCACGCCGGCCAGGACCGACGGCCAACGGGCGATAAACTCGCCGGTGTGGCCTTGCAGCGGCTGGTTGCCAGAGAGTATTCTGATCGTAAAGTGCAAAACCAGGTAGTAGAGGGGTGGGTGCGTATCGGCCGCGGCCTCCTGCGCCACCTGGGCGGGGGGGAGCTGGCTGTTGTAAATGCTGCTGACTTCGTCCAGCCAGAGCGACTCGTGAGTCAGACCGGCGCAGAACAACCCGAACGCCAGCAAAACGATGGCGACCTGCGCCCATCTGCGCTGCGATTGGGCAACAGGCGATCGGTTGCGGCCGGTGTTTTCTGCCATCACCACTTCAGCAAATTGATCTCATCCACGTTGATCGAATCGCGGTGACGCATCAGCGCAATGACGATCGCCAAACCCACGGCCACCTCGGCCGCGGCCACGGCCATGACCAGCAGCACAAAAACCTGGCCCTCCAGGTGACCAAACTGGTTTGCCAGCGCGACGAAGGTCAAATTGACGGCGTTCATCATCATCTCGATGCACATGAAGATGATGAGGGCGTTGCGCCGCATCAGCACACCGACCGCGCCCACCACGAACAGAAGGGCGCTCAGAATCAGATAATACGAAGTTGGAACCATAAAGCGTTAAATCCCCGCAGATTCGGTAGAGCCAGGCCGCGACATCAACGGTTGGGTTTGGCGATCAACACAATGGCGCCGACAATGCCGACCAGGAGCAAGACCGACGTCAACTCGAACGGCAGCAGATAGGACGTGAAGAGCGCGCGGCCGATGGCCTGCGTGCTGCCGCCATCGGGCGCGCCGGTTGTAACAGGCGCTGCCAACGGCGTCAGCGTGGCGTAGATCAAGGCCGCCGCCAGCAAAAGGCCGAGGCCCACGGCCAGGCGTCGCATCCACGGCTGGACCCGATTGAGGGGGTCGCCGGCGCGCCAGCCAATCAACATGGTGACGAACAGGAAAAGCACCACAATGGCCCCGGCATAGACAATGATCTGCGCCGCGGCCAGGAATTGGGCGTTGAGCATGATGTACATGACGGCCAGGCTGGCAAAGTTGAGCAGCAGATACAGCGCGCTGTAAACCGGGTTACGCGTGGTGATCAGACCAACAGCAGCCGCCACGGCGATCAAGGCCAGGGCAAAAAACAGAACCAACGTCATAGCTTTCTTCTCACGGCTCCTCTCACGACTCCATGCCGCTGCACGGTGCACGGTGCAAGGCGGCGATCCACCGGCCACATACCGACTAGAAAAAACGACCGTTTTACGCATCAGACCGAATCGCCACGTTCGGTTCGAGCGGGTTCAGCAGGTCTTCCTTGGTCAAAACCAGGTCGCGACGGGCATACTGAGCCAACGATAAGTCGTGTCCCAGGACAACCGCTTCAACCGGGCAAGCCTCTTCGCAGTCGCCGCAGAAGATGCAGCGCAGGAGGTTGACCTCGTAGACGCGGGCGTAGCGCTCACCGGGCGAGACGCGGTGGTCGTCGGTATTCTCCGCGGCTTCCACCAGGATGGCGCCGGTGGGGCAGGCTGCCTCGCACAGCGCGCAGCCGATACAGCGTTCCAGGCCGTTTTCGTAGCGGCGCAGATAGTGCCGCCCCCGAAAGCGCGGGTAGATGGAGGCCGGCTGATTGGGGAACTCCACCGTCACGGGCGCCTGGAACAGGTGCTTGAACGTGGTTCCCATCGCCTGCGCAATCTGGAGGGTGCCCTGAAAGGCGCTCTGAATGGTGTCGCTTAAGACTGGCATGACTCTACTCGCTCATTCTTTCGCGCAATCCGCTCGATTGCGGCTTGAAATCGGGCCAACGGCTAACCAACAACCACCTTGAGAACGGCCGTCGCCGCCAGGTAGACCAGGGACAGCGGGATCAAGAACTTCCAGGTGAAGTGCATCAGTTGATCGTAACGTGCACGCGGGATGCTGCTGCGCACCCAGATGAACAGAAACAGAACAGCGACCACCTTGAGGAAGAAGTAGACGAGTCCCAGCCAGGGGAACTGATCCACGTAAGGCCCTTTCCAGCCGCCAAAGAAGATCGTCGTCATGATGGCGCTACTGGTAATCATGTTGATGTACTCCGACATGAAAAAGAGCGCAAACTTGATGCCGCCGTACTCGGTCTGAAAACCGGCGATCAGCTCATTTTCTGTCTCCGGCAGGTCGAAGGGCGAGCGGTTGGTCTCCGCCAGCGCACAGATGAAGTACGGAATGAAAGCCAACAGCATCCAGAGCGACTGCCACAGCGGCCGCGGCGTCTCTACCATGACGCGCAGGCTGAGCGTGCCGGTGATGATGACAAAACTCGCCAGCAGGATGCCCATCGGCAGCTCGTAGCTCACCATCTGCGCGGCGGTGCGCAGCGCGCCCAGGATCGAATAATTGTTGTTGGACGACCAGCCGGCCAGGATGATGCCGTAGGTGCCCACGCTGGCAATCGCCAGCACGTAGAGCAGCGCGATATTGACATCGGCCACGAACAGGTCAATTTTGCGGCCGAAAAGCATCACCGACGGACCGATTGGCACCACCGCGAAGGCCACCAGGGCCGGTAAGAGCGACAGAGCCGGCGCCAGCAGGTACAAGGGCCGGTCCACATGGGCCGGGATCACCTCTTCCTTGAAGATCGCCTTCAGGGCGTCGGCCACCGGCTGGCCCAAGCCGAACTTCCAGGCTCGATTAGGCCCATAGCGCACCTGAAAGCGCGCCACCAGCTTGCGCTCGTACCAGGTCAGATAGGCAAAGGCCGTCAGCAGGCCAATGATCAGCGCCAGGCTCTTGATAATCGGAATGACGACGAGGCTCATCCAGTCCATAAGCGTCTCTTGTTTACTCCCACCCCTACGCCTTGCTCACCGCGACTCGCGGCGCAGTCGCCTGGCCGGCCAGCAGGTTGGCCGGTTCGCCAGCCTGGCCTGACGGCGCCCAGGCGCTGCCCGGCCGCACGCTGTCATCCACCCTGACCAGCAGCGTCACCGCACCGGCCGCGGATGTCACCGTCGCCAAATCGCCGGTGACCAGGCCCAGGGCTTGGGCATCGGCCGGGTTCAGTCCCACGAACGGCGCCGGAACCAGGCGCGCCACGCGCTCAGCGGTCTGCAGCAGGCGGCTGCCATCGAACAGGAGCGTCCCGCTCACCAACGCCAGCGGATACGCGCCATCGCCGCCGGTTGTTTTCAGTTCCACCGCCTGGAACTTGCGACTGACGCCGGGCCGGGCGCCGGTCTGCTTGCCGGACGCGGCCAGGCCGTCCCAGTGCGTCCCGGCATAGGCTGGAATGGCGCGGCCAATCTCCGCAGCGATGGCCGCCAGCGAATCGAAGTCGAAGCCGGTCTGGCGCCGGCCTGCCCTGGCAGCCTTGTCCTTGCCCTTCTTCTCTTCACGCTTCTCTGGCGCGGCCGGCGCTGCGCCTGCCTTCTTGTCCAACGGCCACAACCGCGCCAGGTGCAGCAGAATCGCCCAATCGGCCGCAGCCTGCCCAACCGGGCGGTTGCCGGCCAGGCTGCGTTGCACGCGGCCCTCCAGGTTCGTAAACGTGCCGTCGGCTTCGATGAACGAAGAAGCCGCGGGCAGCACCACATCGGCCAGGCTGGCGGTTTCAGTCAGGAAGATGTCCTGCACCACCAGGAAATCGAGCTTGGCTAACGCCGCGCGGGCGCTGGCGCTCTCCGCGGCCGGATCCGCGCCCATGACGTAGAGCGCCTTGACTCCACCGCCGATCATCTGCGGGTAAGTCAAACCTGGTTGCGGCGGCAGGGGTGTGTTCCACAGCTTTGTCAGGTGTTCACGCGCCGCGGGGTCGTCCAGGCTGGCCTGACCGGGCAGGTGACCGGGCAACAGCCCCATGT
Source organism: Anaerolineae bacterium (assembly GCA_041918575.1). Taxonomy (GTDB): domain Bacteria; phylum Chloroflexota; class Anaerolineae; order SSC4; family Amarolineaceae; genus Amarolinea. The sequence goes on from JAYRVL010000099.1 coordinate 11,835, forward strand.
CGCGGGCGCCCTGGCTGTTGGCCTCCAGGCCCACGTAGGCCAGGCGGTCGCCATGACCGCACAACCAGACCAGGTTTTGCAGGGCCTGCAAGGTCGCCGGGCCGTTGGCGCCGCGTGTCAGCAGCGGGCCGAACAGGATGAGCGGATTCTTCGCCTGCGCCAGGGCTTTGGCCGCGGCTTCCAGCGCCGGCGGCTCGACGCCCGCCAGCGCCTTGACCAGCGCCGGCGTGGCTTCGCTCACCCAGCCGGCCAACTGCGCATAGTTGGCGATGCGACGGGCCGCGTGCTCGTTTTCCCACTTGTTCTTGAGGATCGTCTGCGCCATGCCGTGGAACAGCGCCGCTTCGCCGCCGGGGCGATAGGGCAGGTAAGCGCCGGCATAGCGGGTCAGCTCAATCTGGCGCGGATGGGCAATGAGCAGCCGGGCGCCCCTGCGCCGCGCCGCGCGCTTGATGAACAACTCCAGCACAGGCGCCTCTTCGGACGGGTCGAAGCCCAGGAGGACGATCAGATCCGCGCTGTCCACCTGGCGCAGGGCCGGCAGACCATTGCTGACGGCCGCCACGGCCGCGCCGTCGCGATGATCCACGTTGTTCGTGCCCACCAGGGTGCGCATGAACTTCTGCAGGAGATAGCTGCTCTCGTTCGCCAGTTTGGCCGAGCCGATGGCGCCGATTGTCGCCGGCCCGCTCGCCTGCGCCATTCCGCTCAGCCGTTCCGCGACCAGGGTCAGCGCGGCTTCCCACGTAGCCGGCTCCAGCGCGCCGCCCTTGCTACGGCGCGCCAGCGGCGTGGTCAGGCGCTGCGGGCTGTTGACGTAGTCCACGGCAAAGCGCCCCTTGTCGCACAGCCACAAATCGTTGACCGCCTCGTTCTCGCGGCCCATGACGCGGCGCAGCTCGTTGTGACGCACATCCGCGGCCACGTTGCAGCCCACTGCGCAGTGTGTGCAGATGGTCTCCACGCCCTGGACTTCCCACGGGCGGTAGCGGAAGCGCGACACGCGGTTGGTCAGCGCGCCCACCGGGCACAGATCAATGATGTTGCCCGACGTCTTCGCATCCACCGGCTTGTCCGGGAAGATGTCAATGATGGTCTCGCCCCCGCGCTCGAACAGGCCCAACTGCGGCTTGTCTTCCCACTCGTCCAGGTAGCGAATACAGCGCCAGCATAGAATGCAGCGTTCCTGGTCGAGCATGATCAGATCGCTGATCGGATAGTGCTTCTGCTTGAGCCGCTTCGGCTCCACGAACTGGCTCAGTCCAGGACCGTACTTGAAGGTCTGATCCTGCAGTGGACACTCGCCGCCCTTGTCGCAAATAGGGCAGTCGAGCGGGTGATTGGTCAGGATGAAGGCCAGCGTCGCTTCCTGCGTCTCCTTGACCAGCTTCGTGTTGGTTTTGACGATCATGCCCTCAGCCGCGGGCACTGTGCAGGCCGTTTGCAGGCGTTGGCCGCGGCTGTCGCCGATTTCGCACAGGCACATGCGGCACGCGCCCAGCGGATCGAGCCGTGAGTGCGAGCAAAAGATAGGAATCTCGACCCCGATCGTCTTGGCTGCCTCGGTCACCAGTGTGCCCGCCGGCACAGAGACCGGTCGGTCATCTATTGTCAGGTTGATGTTCGCCATAGGATTCAATCCAGCTCTGCTGCGTTCGTGGACGGCCGGTAAGCTGGCCGCAGCGGCATCTCGGGGCGGTCCAGACCAGGATTCTTCTCTCTGATGTACTGTTCGAACTCAGGCCGGAACTTGTCCAGGTGGCTCTGCAATCCCCAGACTGCGGCGTCGCCAAACGGACAGAAGGCGCGGCCACCCGCCACGAAGTTGGTGATCGAACGGGCCAGGTCGAGATCGCTGCTGTTGCCCTCGCCGGCCTCGATGCGGATCAAGATCTTTTCCAGCCAGGAAGTGCCTTCACGGCACGGCGTGCATTTGCCGCACGATTCCTCACGATAGAACGACAGCGTGCGCCGCGCCACTTC
>JAYRVL010000100.1:0-1709 GCA_041918575.1 Anaerolineae bacterium
AACCGGCTAAAGCCTCCATTCCAGATATCTTCAGCGACCACATTTGGAACTCCTGCTCAGCGGGCCGGTGGCTTGACGCCAGGCGCAGGCAGGGGTAAAATTTCAACCGCAGGCGGGATTTCGATGGCTGATCGCTTGCAGGCTGAATGGTCCTTCAGGAGGGCGCGATGAAGTTTCCGTACGGCATCAGTGATTTCGTGAAGGTGATGAGCGAAGGCTATTTCTATGTGGATCGCACCGACTGCATCCCGCTGCTCGAAGACCAGGGCGACCAGCTCCTCTTCCTGCGCCCGCGGCGCTTCGGCAAGTCGCTGCTGCTTTCCATGCTGGCGAACTATTACGACGTGGCCAGGGCCGATCAATTCGAGTCGTTGTTCGGTCGCCTGGCGATCGGCCGCGGCCCCACCCCGCTGCACAATCAGTATTTCGTCATGCGCTGGGACTTTTCGCTGGTAGCCGCCCAGGGCACCGCCGAAGACATCACCCAGGCCCTGTATCGGCACGTCAATGCCCGCATTCACGATTTCGCTGTCCGCTACCAGGATCGCTTGTCATCTCCCGTCGAGATCTTCCCTACCGACGCGGTGGCATCCTTCGAGTCAGCGCTGACAGCCATGCGCCACACGCCGCACAAGCTCTACCTGTTGATTGACGAGTACGACAACTTCGCCAATGAACTGGCCATGGGCGGTCAACCGACCGGCCGGGAACGCTACGACGCGCTGCTGCGTGGGGAAGGCACGCTCAAAACCCTCTTCAAGGCGGTCAAGGGCGGGGCCAGCGGCTTTGGCGTGGATCGCGTCTTCATCACCGGCGTCTCGCCCGTGGTTCTGAGCGATCTCACCAGCGGTTACAACGTCTCGGAGACGATTACCCTGCAGCCGGAGTTCAACGACCTGTGCGGCTTTCGTGAGGATGAAATCGCCGCCACCTTGCGTCAGATCACAGCGACCTGCGGGTGGGCCGCGGCGCAGGCGGATGAGGCCCTGGAGATGGTGCGCACCTTCTACAACGGCTATCGTTTCACCACGAACATGGCGGCCGAGCGCATCTACAATCCCACCCTGGCGCTCTACTTCTTCAAACATTTCCAGCGCGCCTGCGGTTATCCCGAAAACATGCTCGACAGCAACCTGGCCATGGACCGCGGCAAGATCGCGTACATCGCCAGCCTGCCCGGCGGCGGCCAGATCATTCTCGACGCGGTCAACGGCGCGCCGGTGTTGGCGGTTTCGGCCCTGGCTGACCGCTTTGGGGTGGAGGACATGCTGATGGCGGTCAAGGACGCGCCGTTCATGGCCTCGTTCCTCACCTACTTCGGCGTGCTCACCCTCGGCGGACGCACGGCCTCCGGACGGCTGATGCTGACAATTCCAAACCTGGTGGCGCGCAGGTTGTACGTGGAGCGCATCCAGGACCTGCTGCTGCCCGATCGCGGCGCCCTGGATGAAGGACGGCAGGCAGCGGAGTTGTTCTGTCAAACCGGCAATCTGCAGCCGCTGTGCGACTTCATCGAGCGGCGTTATTACCCCGTGTTCGACAACCGGGACTACCGCTGGGCGAACGAGTTGACGGTCAAGACGGCTTTCCTGACCCTGCTCTTCAATGATATCGCCTACATCATGGATTCGGAGACCGCGCTGGCGCGCACCTACGCGGACCTGACCATGATCGTGCGGCCGGAGATGCGCCAGTATGAGCTGCTCGAC
>JAYRVL010000101.1:0-4710 GCA_041918575.1 Anaerolineae bacterium
GAGGATGCGGCTGCTGCCCGCGGGCGCCTCGATCACGCTTTCGAACTGCTCCAGGCGCTGACCGTCCAGTTTGACGCCGCCCTGCGCCAGCAGACGCCGGCCCTCGCCCCGACTGGTAGTCAGCCCGGCGGCCAGCAGCAGATCGAGCAGGGCCAACGGCCCGCTCATGGCAAACTCCGGCATGTCGTCCGGCAACTCGCGCGCTTGAAAAACGGTGCGGAAACGGGCTTCGGCCTCCTGCGCCGCGGCCGCGCCGTGGAAGATCTCGACGATCTCGAAAGCCAGTTTCATCTTGACATCGCGCGGATGGGCCGCGCCGGACGCCAGGTCATTCTTGATTTGCCTGATCTGCGCCGGCGTCCAACGGGTGACCAGGTTCATGAAATTGCCCATGGCGTGGTCAGGCAGAGACATCGCCTTGCCGTACATCTGCGCCGGCGGCTCGTTGATGCCGATGGCGTTACCGGTAGATTTGCTCATACGCAGATGGCCGTCGGTACCGACCAGGATGGGCATGGTGATGGCAACCTGCGGTCGTTGGTTGAACGCTTCGGCCAGCTTACGGCCGGCCATCAGGTTGAAGAGCTGGTCCGTGCCGCCGACCTGCACATCGGCCTGCAGCGCCAGCGCGTCGTAGCCCTGCATCAGCGCGTAGAAGAACTCGTGCAGCCAGATGGCGTCGCCGTTGGCAAAGCGATTGGCGAAGTTTTCACGCGCCAGGAACTGCTGCACGGTGAAGTTGGCGGCCAGGCGAATGACATCGGCAAAGCTCAGGGGCGCCAGCCACTCCGCGTTGAAGCGGATGTGCGTTTTCTCTGGGTCGAGAATCTTGAAGGCCTGCGCGGTGTAGGTGGCCGCGTTGGCCGCGACCTGCTCAGCCGTGAGCTGTTTGCGCACGCCCTCCTTGTCCGAAGGGTCCCCGATCTGGCTGGTGAAGTTGCCGATGAGAAAGGTGCAATCATGCCCCAGTTCCTGGAACTGGCGCAGCTTGCGCATGGGCACCGTGTGTCCCAGGTGAATGTCGGGCGCGGACGGGTCCACTCCCAGGTAGACCTTGAGCGGCCGGCCGCTCTGCTGCGATTCCAGCAGCCGCACACGCAGTTCCTTCTCCATGTTGGCATAGGTCTGCGCATCGCCAAAATCGGCCCCACGCATCAAAATGGCAACCTGTTCATCAATGTCTAGTTTTGTTTCCATACCATCCGCCGAGAGTAAAAAGAGATGGACTCCGCTGTCGAAGTCACAAGCGGGCGTTTCATTTTTTTCCCAGGTCAAGGTTAGTGTGTTGGGTAGAGCGCTGGACTTATACCATCGGGCGCTAACGTTAGCTTCGCCTCGGCATGTTTTTCCACCTGAGCGCGTGACCATAGCATGGGATGGTACTCGCCCCGGCTCCACAGTTCGAGCAGATCGTCGTAATGCGGACTGCCGAGCTGGCCCGATTGGCCGACCGGCAGCACCGCCATTGCGCTTTCCAAGTCGCCCATGTCTATGATGTGACGCATCGAGGGCGCCCACGCATCGTTCGCGAAGGCTGCGCCGGGCAGGGTGGCGGTCTGCAGCGGGGTGTCGGTGTCGCCGCCAATCGGCAGCGGGCCGCGGTTGAAAACCAGGTCGAGAGGTTTCTGCACGCCCAGCGCATGCGGAAACGCGATGTGATGCAAACGCCCCCACTGCCAGCCCTGCGGCTCCGGGCCAAGCTCCGCGGTCAGCCACGCCGCCGCCTCGGTCAGGCCGCGGCGCAGCAGCGCCTCACGGCCGCCGGCCTGCGCCACCCACCACGAGTCCGGATCGCGCAACATGCGCAGCAGCACCACGGTGTCGTGTCCGTAGAACTCGTGCGCGAACATCAGGACCGGATGAAAGCCCTGGCCGCGCCAACGCGTGGTCAGCGCTTCGCCCATGATGGGCGCGAACAGGGCGCGCACCAGCGCGGTGCGCGTCACCTCGTAGAGACTGCCGCCGACCGAGTCGGTGCTCAGCCGGCCGTCCCAGGCAGTCAGCAGATCGAGCGCCCGCGCCACCTCGCTCGTCTCGCCGCCGCGCTGCGCCTGTGGAAAAACCTCGGCCAGCAGGCGCACGAACTCAAGCCCCGGCAGGCAGGTGACATCCATTTGCATGGCGCGGCAGTCCGCGGCTGTCACTCTGCCGTTGCTCGCCAGCAGATCGGCCAGGCGCCGCGCACGAAAACCGTTCATCCAGGCGTTGCCCAGGTAGTAGGGATAGTCGTCCGGCGCGATGCGGTTGTTGCAATGCACCAGGTAGCCGGCCGCCGGGTTGAGCGCGTGCGGCATTTCTTCGAACGGTACCTCGCCAATCCACTCGTCTTCGCCGGTCCAGCCCGGCGCCGGCACAACGCCCTGCCCCCTGGCGCGGATCGGAACCTTGCCGGTGACCCAATAGCCGATATTGCCATCCACGTCCGCGTAGGCGATGTTGAGCTGCGGCGCCTCGATCGGGCGCATGGCCTCGACGAACTCATCCCAGTTGCGCGCCCGGTCCAGCGCAAACCAGCCGTGCAGCGCCGCGCAGGGGCGCAGCGCCATCGAGCTGACCGCCAGGCGCTGGCCCGGTTGCCCAATCACATCCGAGATGACCGGGCCGTGGCGCGTGACGAGGACCTCCTCCACGTGCGGCTCCTTGCGCCCCTTCACCTGGATCGTCTCGCGAATGACCTCCGCGTCCAGCCATTGGCCCCTGAACTCGTAACGCCGGGGCTGATCCGGGTCGAATTTCTCCACGAACAGGTCTTCGCAGTCGGTGAAGGCCAGCGTGATGCCCCAAGCGATGCGGTCATTGTGTCCGGCCACGACGCCCGGCAGTCCCGGCACGGAAACGCCGGTGACCCGCAGATCGCCGGCCTCCAGGTGTACCTGGTGCCAGATGCCGGGCACGGTGAGCTGCAGGTGCATGTCGTTGCACAGGATGGGATGGCCGGAGGCGCTCCGGCTGCCGGAAATGGCCCATGCGTTGCTGCCCATGCGCCGTTTCAGGAAAGGATCGTGCGCGCCCGCCAGCGCAGCGCCGGCCAGGGCGTTGAACTCGATGCCGGCCGGCAGCACCGCCGGGTTGTCGGCCGCGTCGGAAATTTCCAGCTCCGCGGCGCGCTCCGGGCCGACGGCGGCAATCAACTGGCTGCGGATCACCTCGCCGTACCAGGCATGCGACATCTGCCAATTCATGACGCGGCTGAAGGCCAGGGTGTCCTCCACGCGCCAGGGCTGCGGGCGGTGACGCAGCAGGGTGAATTCGAGGGGGCGGCTGCGTTTGCCGGCCGGGCTATCCAGCCAGGCGTTGATGCCCGTGCAGTAGGCCTCCATGCGCTGGCGGTCGTCGGCAGGCAGGATCGCCCAGTCCGCGCGGCCCAGCCGCTCGAAGCCAAAGGTGCGTGTGGCGCGATCGGTGTCCAGCGCCAGGTCGCCGAGCACTTCGCTCAGGCGTCCGGTCGCCAGGCGGCGATTGAGTTCCATCTGCCACAGGCGGTCCTGCGCATGAGTGAACCCCTGGGCAAAGAAGACATCATGGTCGTTGGCCGCGTAGATGTGCGGCACACCCCAACGGTCGCGGATGATTTCGACCGGCGCGGTCAGGCCGGGCAGGCTGAGCGTCCCGTTGATTGGGACCAGCCGGCGCCGGCCCAGCCAGCTCAGCCCACGGGCCATGACGCGGCCGATGAATGGACGTTGCGGAGACATGCGGATTCCTCCTCGATTGCGAATGGTCCGATTATACATGCCCGCGCGCCAGTCGCCAAACGTCCGCCGAAGGGCCACCGCAGGGCCACCGCAGGGCCACCGCAGGGCTTCGGCGTCTGATACGTTAAACCATCTCAAGCGGGTTGCGCAAGCCCGCTGAATGATGAAAATTAGGAATCTGTGTCAATCCGTACACCAGGAACCTGCGTGGCCGCGACGCCGGTCGGCGCAGGCCGACCTTGCGGCGGAACGCCCTTTCGGTCCGAATTCATTCGGGGGCTGCAATCAGCGCCGGACGCCTGAGCAGTTACAAATCATCATTCGGCAGGGCATTCGGTGGGGCGCGGCCGATTGAGCCAGCGGGCGGCCTGCTCGGGCACGATGGAGAGCGGGCCTTTGAACAGGGTGCAGGTGGGCAGCGATTCGATGAACTGCTGGCCGTACTGTTTGCTGAGCACGCGACGGTCGAGGATGACACAGACGCCGCGGTCGCTCTTGGTGCGAATCAGGCGGCCAAAGCCCTGGCTGAAGCGCAGGATGGCATCGGGCACGGCGTAATGCAGGAACGGCTCCTCGATGGCCTCGCTGCGCGCGGCGAAGATGGGGTCGTTGGGCACGGCAAAGGGCAGTCGCACGATGACCAGGCAGCTCAGCGCGTCGCCGGGGATGTCCACGCCCTCCCAGAAGCTGCGCGTGCCCAGCAGTACCGAACGCCCGGTGTTCTTGAAATTCTCCATCAATTGGCGCCGTGAAGTTCCGCTGCCCTGCTCGAAAACCACGATGTCGTTGAGGGCCAGGAGCGGGGCAATGGCGTCGCGCGTGCGCTTGAGCTGGTTGTACGCGGTGAAGAGCACGAGCATACGGCCGCCGGTCGCGCGGCCAATCTCCACGATGGCGCGCTCCACGGCCGTTTGATAGCCCGCCGCGCTGGGGTCGGGGATGTCGGTGGGCAGGCAGAGCAGGGTGGAGGCCTGGTAATCGAAAGGCGAACCGACCGCCAGCGTCGGCGCATCCC
>JAYRVL010000102.1:0-5162 GCA_041918575.1 Anaerolineae bacterium
GAGTTCGTGCAGCGTTATGAAGACGACGAGTTCGAAGAATCGCTTGATTATGCTGATTGGATTGGCGAGTATCGCCTGCTGAGGCGGCTCAAGGAAAAGGCGGATACCTATTGTCACGAAGGAGGAAGCTCATGATTCAACGCAGCCTTTTCTCCCACCCCGGACGGTGGTTGATCTCTCTGTTGTTTGTCGCGCTGACCGCTGTGTTGTTGACAGCCTGTTCGCGTGAAACCCCGACCCTTGTTCCCACCGACATCCCCACGCGGGTGTCGCCCACGGTTGCACGGCCGACCGACACGCCCACGCCGGCGCCGCCCGATGCCGTCACGCCGCTCGCACTCCCGCCCATCCTGCTGCCGAATGACGTCATCACGCAGGCGCAGCAGATCGCCAAAGACAGGAAATTGAAGTTGGACGGCGCCTGGGCGCGGGAGCGCACGACCGTTTACGCGGAGCCTGGCCGGGGCGCCATCTACCTGCTCAACGTGTTCATCATCCCCGAGGCCCTGCGCAGCGTTGACCTGGCGCTCAGCGGCGCGCTCGACAACCAGGTGCTGGGCGTGCTCTACGTCACCCCCGCGGCGGCCGCTCTGCCGTCCGATTACCTGGCGCCAGGCGTCTACGTCCTGGCGCTTGGCTCCAACGGCAAGCTGCTCAACTTCTTCGGCCAGGCGGGCGGGCCCAAGGCGCAGGCCGATCTGCGCACCTTCAAGAGCGACCGGGTCATGGCGCGGCCCTTCGCCCTCATCAGCAGTGAGCAGATGTGCCTGGCCTGGGACGCCTTGCAGGTCTGCGTCCGCCAGCGCACACCGTTACCCGTGGAGTTCCAAAACGTGCTGGCGAAAGCGGCCAATAGGCTGGGCGTCTCGCCGGAACTGTTCGCCATCGAGCGGGGTATGTTCGACATCGAAGGGGCCAACAACCTGGAGCGCTGCGCAAAAGCTATCGCACAAGGCAAATTCGAGGCGTGTGAGCCTTCCATCCTGGTGGCGCCGATCAACAAGAACGGCCTGCAAGCGCCGCCCCCGCCCGAATATGACCCGCTGCTGAGCGGCAAGGCGCCGCTGGCGGCCCCGGCCCGCGCGCCGCTGACAGAAACCGCCCAGGCCGGGCTGATCGGCGTCGCCGTGGTCTTCACCGAAACGATCGAAGAGGTCTACCGGGACGTGCAACTGATAACGCCCGCGCCGTCGCTGCCCGCCGACGCCTACCTGATGTATGACATCCTGCTCGCCAGCGATCCGCAGATCGGAACCAACGACGGCCAGCCGATCACGCTGTCGCGCGTCGAGCTGCGCCTCTCGCCCGCGGTCAAATACTATCTGCCCGACGTGCGCAATGTTCCCTTGCTGGGAACGGCCGTCAACAGCGACCCGCCGGCCGACCAGGAATCCGAAGTCGCGGCGGTCAATTTGCTTGTGAGGGTCTTTGGACGACAAATCTGCCTTTTCAAAGCTCGCGAATGCCCCAGGCTCAGAAACACCGGCTGACAACCGCGCGTTCATCGAACGCGTCGCGCGCTATGTGAGCGAAGGGCGCTGCGTGCTGTTCGTCGGTCCGGACAGCGGCGAATCGGACAGCCGTTTCCAGGGCCTGCCCACCAGCGGTCAATTGGCGGATGAAATGGCGACGGCCGTGGCCTACCGCGGCCGCTACGTCTCCTTTCCGCAGATGGCGCAGGTCTTCGAAGAGCGCCGCGGACGCCAGGCGTTGATCCAATTCCTGCGCGCGCGCATCCACGCGCCGGCGCTGCGCCCCCTGCCGCTGCATCGTGACATCGCCCGGCTGCCCTTTCGGGTCATCATCAGCGGCGGCTGGGATTCCCTCCTGGCCGACGCGCTGCGTGACCAAAACGTGTCCTATGACCTGCTGCGCCCCGCCATGCAGGCCGCGGTGGATGAGTCACGCGTCTTACTCTACCAGCCTTATGGCAACCTGGCCACGCTCGACGACCCCAACGACCTGATCGTGACCCAATCCGATCAGGCCGAGGTCTTCAGTCGGCCCAAGTTCCAGGGCCTGCTCGATCGCCTCAAAGTGGCCCTGCGTGAGCGACCGCTGCTCCTGATCGGCTACGCGCCGGCGCCTGGCGACCTCTTCGTGCGCCTGTACGAGGCCATTCGCCTCTCGCAACGGGAATTCACGCCGCCCGCCTTCGCCGTGCAATCGCTGGGCCGTGAGGATGACATCGCCGCATTCGAGACCAACGGCATCGCGGTCATCACCCAGGAGCCGGGCGCGTTCCTGCACGACCTGGCCGCGGCCGTGGCCGGCCTGACCGGCCAGCCGCTCGCACGGCCGGACCGCGCCGACCTGCCCGCGCCCCCACGGCTGCGCATCAACGAACTGGCGCGGCAGGGCGCCGTGCTCGACAACATCATGAGCCAGATCGGCGTCGCCACCCTGGTCGAGCAGACCGATGTGCCGCTGCTCAGCGAAGAGCAACTGCGCGACATCCAGGCCATGCGCGCGGCCTATGAGCGCCTGGCGCGCGCCTTCGACCCCACGCAGTCCTCGGCCGCCACCTGGCTGCGCAGCGGCAACCTGGAGTACGCCCGGCAGAACTACAAGGCCGCGGCCGCCTATTACCAGCAGGCGCTGGCCGCCGCGCCCGACCTGGCCGAAGCCTACCACAACCTGCACTTCGTTTACCTGGCGCTGGGCGATTTGCCGGCCAGCCTGGTGGCCTACCAGGCTGCCGTTACCCGGCAGGCCAACCTTGCCATCTTGCCCCCGCGCTACCGCATCGAGGCCATCCAGGGCATCGGCGGCGTGGGCGTGGTCTACAAAGCCTGGGACACGGAACAGCAACAGCCGGTCGCGGTCAAAGTTTTGCAGCGGTCGCAGGCGCAGACCGAGCGCCTGCTGGCCGGCTTCCGCCGTGAGGCCAACACCCTGGCCGGACTTGACCATCCCGGCATCATCCAACTGCTCGATTTTGGCGAATACCGCGGCAACTACTTCATCGTCATGCCTTTCCTGGTCGGCGAAACGCTCAAAGAGGCGCTGCGCCGGGCCAAAGCGGCCGGCCGACCCTTCTCGCTCGATCGCGCCCACCAACTCATCGGCCAGGTGGCCGCGGCTCTCACCTACACCCATGGCCGGGGCATCGTTCACCGCGATCTCAAGCCCTCCAACATCTTCCTGGCGGACGATCAGGTCAAGCTGATTGATTTTGGCCTGGCCCGCTCCCTGGCGCCCGGTCAGCAGTCCACCACCAACCTGGTCAGCGGCACCGTGGACTACATGGCGCCGGAGCAGGCCGAGGGGCGTCAGCCCGACGTGCGCAGCGATGTCTTCGCCGCCGCGACCGTACTCTACGAAATGCTCACCCTGCGCAACCCCAGCCAGGGCGCGTTCGCGCCGGCCAGTACACTACACCCCGGCCTCGATGACGCCTTCGACCTGGTGATCGAAAAGGCGCGGCAGCCGCAGCCCGAAGCCCGCTACCCCACGATGGCCGATTTCCACAGCGAACTGGCGCAGGTGATGCTAACGCAGGCGGCCAGCGCGTCCGCGCCGCTGGCCCTGCGTGCGCTGAGTCGCCTTGCTCGCGGCGTGCGCCTGGCCGCCGTGCGCGGCTGGTGGATCATTCTCCTGGCCGCGGCCGTGCTCGGCTTTGGACTACCCCTGCTCAACGTCGCGTCCAGCATCAGCAGTCAAAGCCGCTATGCGGCCGTCATGCTGATCATCGGCCTGGCCGGCGCCATCCTCCTGGATTGGCTGGCCGCGGCCGCGGGCCAACGCCAGCGCAGCGCGCTGGTCGTGGCATACGGCTACGTCCTGGGCGCGCTCTTTGGCCTGCTCAACGCCATCTTCTGGTTGAAAGGCTTTCGACCGGAGGACCTCCACAACCTGGGCGCGGCCGACCCGACTGATTTTGCCATCGCTCTCATCTTCTGCTTCGCGGGCAGCATGGTCACGCTGCTCTTTCTGCACCTGCTCATGCTGGCCGGCGGCTTCCTGGCGCAGCGATTTGGGCGCCGCTTCAGCGCGGGCTTCTTGATCGCCGCGCTCCTGCTCACGCTTGGGTTCGCGGCCCTCACCGCGATCGTGGATATCGGCTGGTTTGGCGGGCAGTTGGGAGCACAGACCTTATGAGCGACCACGTGTGGTTACCCAGCCTGTCCGACCATCTGGCCGAGGGCAGCCTGGCCCTGTGGGTCGGCGGCGATGTTCCGCAAACCCTGACCGGCGTGCCCACATGCCAGGCGTTGGCCGCTGACCTGGCGCAACGCTACGGTCTGGCGACCGGTCTGCCCCTGGCTGAGGTGGCGCAGCGCCTGGCCCGCCGCGGGCAGCGCTGGGAATTCACTGATTTCCTACAGCGAACGTTGGGCGCCGCCGACCACGGCCCGCAGCCGTGGCACGCCTTGCTGGCGAGTTTGCCGGTGAGCCATTTCATCACCACCGCCTACGATGACCTGCTGACGCGCGCCCTGCGCGCCGGCGACCGCCCCTTCGATCACTTGGTGCAGGCCGGCCAGGTGGCCTTGCGCACGCCGCGCGCCGTCAGTCTGATTCAACTCTACGGCTGGGTGGCGCAGCCGGAAACCCTGATTGTGACAGAAAACGATCATCTGCAGTTGTGGGAAAATGCGGCCAAGAAGGCGCTGCTCGACCGGGCGCGCGCCATCCTGGAGGAAGATCACCTGCTGATCCTGGGACAAGACCTGGCCGACCCCACGTTCAGGCAACTTTGGGCCGCGACCCTGGGCCGCCTGGGCAGCCTGACGCCGGCCGCCTTTGCTGTCGCGCCCGCCCTGCCAGCCGCTGACCGCCAGGTTTGGGCGGATCGTCACGTCCACACCGTGGACGCCGAACCGCTGACTGTCATCCAGGGCCTGGCGCAGCCTTCATAGCGGTTTATTCCTGAAAATCATCGTAACTACTCAGGCGGTGCGTTGTCGTAAGCGAGCGATTGAAATCGCGCCTGATGGGCGTACCGCCGGGCGTCCACCTGCGTGGGCGCGATGCTGGTCGGCGCAGGCCGACCTTGCGGCGGAACGCCCTTTCGGCCCGAATTCATTCGGCGGCTGGAGTCCGCTGACTGTCATCCAGGGCCTGGCGCAGCCTTCATAGCGGTTTATTCCTGAAAATCATCGTAACTACTCAGGCGGTGCGTTGTCGTAAGCGAGCGATTGAAATCGCGCCTGATGGGC
>JAYRVL010000103.1:0-4469 GCA_041918575.1 Anaerolineae bacterium
AGTTTTCTGTGCCTGTCTTGACTATGGCGGCCGCGGCGCCCGAGCCGCGGGGCAGCGGCTGTCTTTCATCTTTGGTCTGGCCGTTTCCATTCTGCCTGTCTTGACCGGCGCGCACGGTTGGGGCCGCTGGTTGTTGTGTTCCTGGTTTTGATTTGATCTCTGTTGCCATTTGTCTACACCTCCCCCATATCCTGCCAGCTATCTGATGGCAGGCCAGCCGTCTCCCGATGCGTTGCCAGGGCAGGTCGAACGCCTATAGCCTGGTCAGTGGACGATCGCGCCGTCCCGCGTTCAGGGATCGCTGTGCTTCTGAATTTCGTTCATGGTCCGCGGGATACCCGTGAACCCTGGTGTGATCGGTTCAGGCGTGGAGGCGTCGGAAGACGCGGTGGAGGACTTCGCAGAACTTAGGAAGGAGGCGAAAGAAGGGAAAGTAAGGATGGGTAACGAGCGAACGTTGTCAGTTCATATACGCCCATTCTCCCGTGTTTCCCAGTCTGCGTTGTCGCGATGCCGGGCGAACCACATGCCTGATAGAATTTGCTGCTGCCGACTCATATCCTTTTGACGTAACTGCGGCCATCTACACGTGGCCTGCTTCATGGTTGCGGTGACCCACCCATGTGCATCACTCGCCTTTGGACTCGACTTCTTCAAGAAATGAACCATGATTGGCCCTGTACTCGCGCAGGGCCGCGATCTCGGCGGCGGTCAAGGTTGTATGCAAGGCACGCCCCAACGCCTGGCCTACGAGCGCCCGCTCCCAACAGGATGGGCGATGGCAAAGGTAAGCGCCGCGGCCGGCGCGTTTGCCGGAGACGTCCACCAGGACGCCTTCGGTGGGGGTGCGCACAATGCGGATAAGGCCGCGTTTGCCTTGCACTGCCCGACAAACGACGCACATCCGCTGCGGCACATGCCGCGGCCTGCCTGCCACACGCTACTCCTCGTCTGTATCGTGCCAGGCGTCTGCCTGACGTTTGTGACGACGCACCGATACAACCTCGCCACGCGATTCGTCGAACACCAGGCGCTGTTTCTTGCTGCGTTTGCGCTTGCGCTCGCGCTCAACTTCCGGGTCTTGCTCGCTGTCTTCCTCAGTCAGTTCGGCCTCCGGGTAGCCTTCGGGCAGAACACCGACATCAATCTCTTCGCTGCTTGCCAGTGTCTCGCCAGCTGGCGGCAAGGTTGCTGCTGTCTCGGTCTCGGCCGTCGGCGTTTCTTCCGCCGCGGGAATCGGCTCGACGACGGCCGCGGTTGGCTCGATGGCGGGCGCGGGTGCAGGCGCGGGTTCAACCGCGGCCGTTGGAACTGCAGGTTCTGGTGGGGACACAGGCGCCGGTTCTGCGGCAGCGGGACGCGTCGGCGCCGCTGCTTTGCGGCCAGGCGTCGCTGGCGCGGCGGGTCGGGGCGTCTCGTAGGTTCGGTTTTCAACCTCCAGGGGATCGAACACCGGCCCGGTCACTGAGACCCCGCGATCTCTCAGAATTTGTTCGGCCAGGGAAAGCAGGTCGCGTTCAGGGGGCAGGACCTGGCGCGCTTTGGACGCCAGCGTCTGAGCCAGGTTTTCTTTGGCCGCGTCGGTGTCGCCCTTGATGTCAATCCGCCAGCCGGTCAATTTGGCCGCCAGCCGCGCGTTTTGACCTTCCTTGCCGATCGCCAGTGACAGCTGGCGGTCAGGCACAACGACGATGGCCGTTTTATTGTCACCGCCGTGATCTTCCAGGTAGACTTCATTGACCTTGGCCGGGCTGAGAGAGCTGATGATGAAGGTGCGGATGTCGCTGCTCCACTCGACCACGTCAATTTTTTCGCCGTTCAGTTCGGTAACGATGTTCTGAATGCGCACCCCGCGCATGCCGACGCAGGAGCCGACCGGGTCCACACCGAACTGAGTGGCGACCACGGCTACTTTGGAGCGCTGGCCCGGCTCACGGGCAATGCTCTTGATTTCAACCGTACCGTTGGCAATTTCGGGCACTTCCAGTTCGAGTAAGCGACGCAGCATATTGCGGTGGGTTCGCGAAAGCCTGATGACCGGGCCGCGCGGGCCTTTCGATACCTCAACCAGGTAGGCGCGCAGATGGGTGTTGACGCGATAGCGTTCGTTGGGAATCTGCTCCAGCTTGGGAAGAACGGCGTCGCCGCGATCGAGGGCCACCGTGACATCGCCGGTTGCGTAATCAACGCGCTGGATGGCGCCGCTGACGATCTCATTTTCACGGTCGGCAAAGGCCTTGAACGTAGCTTCGCGTTCGGCTTCGCGAATGCGCTGGAGAATAGTTTGCTTGGCTGTTTGTGCGGCAATGCGGCCAAAATCGTTCGGCGTAGTTTCGACAAAGACGGACCCACCCAGTTCGGCCTGTTTGTCGAGCGTTTTGGCCTGACTGAGTGCGATCTCGTTCTTGCTATCGGTGACCTTTTCCACCACCTGGCGCGCGGTGAAGACCCGGATCTGGCCCGTATCCTGGTCAATTTTGACCATGATATTACCGGTTGCGCCAGAGGTGCGTTTGTACGTCTGCGCCAGGGCGGTTTCGATGGCATCGATGACCACATCCCGTTGCAGCGACTTTTCTGAGCAGATCTGGTTTATCGCAATAATCAACTCATTCCGCATGCCGTTTTGAGTTTCCTCCGCCTTCCTTGTTTCTTGCTCCGCTCTACGCCAAAAAGAAAAGTGGGGCTGGCCCACTTTTCACACGAACAATGCTCTGACGAGTACAGTTTCATTTTAGCACACGCCGTGAGAACTTGCAAACTTTTGAGGAAGAGATTGGAGAGCGGAGACCGGAGATCAGAGATCAGAGATCAGAGATCAGGTACGTGGAAGGCGGATGATCTCCAATCTCCGGTCTCCGGTCATCAGAAACCAGAGACCAGCCAACTCCCGTCTTCCACGAATCCCAATCTCCGGTCTCCGGTCTTCAGAAACCAGAGATCAGCCAACTTCCGTCTTCCACGAATCCCAATCTCCGGTCTCCGGTCTTCGGTCTTCCGAAACCAGCCAACTTCCGTCTTCCACGAATCCCAATCTCCGGTCTCCGGTCTTCAGAAACCAGAGGTTACGAGCCGGCGTTTGCCAACCAACGCAGGGCATCCAGTTCGTGTTCAAGGTCGCGCAGGGCGTGGATGTAGGCCAGCGTGGTTTCGGCCAGGGGAAGCCAATAGGTGCGCTCGAAGTAGTTGGCGGTGCGGTCGCGCCAGTGGTCGGCGGCGGCCTGCCATTCGGCTTCCATTTGGCGGGCGCTGTCTAGCATCGGTGTGCTCAGGTCGTCCATGGTTCGTCATCCTCTCCGTTCCGCGCCGCCCGGCGCGCCTTCACGACGTTCGGCCGGTTTGGTCGCTCCTTGCTCTGACCAGGGGGATGGCGGCTCGACGGGCGTTGACGGGCCAGGCGCCGGCATCGGCTCGGCGGCGTCCTCTGCTAACAGGGCGTCGAGGTCAATGTCGGCTTCGATCAATGCCCAATCGCCGTTGGCCTGGCGGCCATAGACGGCCGCGGTGGCGCGGGCGTAGTCGGTGACAACGGCCAGCGTCGGCACGTTGGCTGCTCCCATCTCCTGCACCAGGCGGCCGAGGCGCGCATTGGTTGGACTCCACTGCGCCGAGGCGGGATCGGTCATCCTGGTCGCGGCTTGAGCTACCCAGGCGGCTGAGCCTTGCTCGCCGGCCGTTGTTCGACCCAGACGCAGCGCGCCGTCCTGACTGGCTTTGGACTCCACCACGATCAGCGGCAGGCCCGGCGCGCTGAAGACGCGGTCGAAGCCGTGCGCGGGCTGGGTAAAGGTCATCTCCTGCAGACCGAAGCGCCGGCTGAGAACGATGGAAGCCATCTCCTCGCCGGCGCGGCCCAGCACGTGATTCACCCGCGCCTGCGCCAGGCGCATGACGCCGATGGTTACGCCCAGCAGGCTGGGTATGCCGGCAGCGCCCAGGTCCAACGCCGCAGCGATCAGTTGGGTCGCCTGATAGGCTTCCAGGGCTGCGATGCGGCGATCCAGGTAGGTGACGGCGCCGGACAGGTCGGCGTCGAGCGTCTGTTCGAGGTCGCGTCGCCGGTGCTCCCACGCGCTGACGGCCGCGTCGAAACGGCGACGCATGGTCAGGATGTGCGCCACGCGTTGTTCCGCGCGCTGCAACGCCTGTTCGATGCGTCCACAATCCGCCGGCAGCCCCTGGGCCGCGGCGCGCCAGCAGTCATAGAGGTGATTGGTCAGATCATTGACCCGGCCGCGGGCAGCCTCTTCCAGGTGATCGAAGGTTTGGGTCGAACGGAAGACGGCAGTCTGCACTGGCGGCAGGGCCTCGGAGGTGCGGCCGGCAAAGGTGAGCAGCGCGGCGCGCAGATCCTGCAGCGCCTCGAGATCGGCGTGGATTTGGGTCATGGGTTGCCAACCCAATGCCTACGTATCAAGGTATATGCCTAGTCTTTCGATCAGACGCGCCAGGTGATTCTCATGGCCGTC
>JAYRVL010000104.1:0-2596 GCA_041918575.1 Anaerolineae bacterium
GCGAACGACTGGAAGGCGGAATATTTCGATTCGGGGGAGATTCGGCTCGATTGCCTGGAGAGCAGCTTGTCCGTCGATGCCATCTATGCCGACGTTGAATCGTTTGAAGCGCCGGCGCCAGATTCGATTTAACCCAAGTTTGTCGACCGCCACAAAGATCTTTGAATTGTCAATCAGATACAACGGACAGATGGCGCGAGTGGCACTACATTGGTGTTTTGGTGGGGTCAGGCGATGAGTTTCTGAACACCGCCGGGTTGATGAGGGAGGGCAAGCGCATCATAGATGTGCAGGAGATCGGGCTCGGGGCGCGTGGTCTTGCGCACATGCAAGGTACGCCCGTCCTTCTGCCCGAAGCTGGCGGTCACGCGGCGCTGCACCGCCAGCAGCGCGCGCAAACTGGACCAGGAGTCGTGAATGCCATGCGCCCTCAAGCGCTGGCGAATCGTCTGGACGAATTGATACGCCAGCACCGAGATGAACAGATGGCCGTCGGAGCGCTCCTCCTTTGAATGGAAGATCGGGCGCAAGCCCAGTTCTCCCTTCAGGCTGCGAAACACCGCCTCGAGATCCGTCAGCATCATGTAGGTACGCCACAACTGCCCGGCATCCCAGGACAGCTCGTTGCTGCGCAAACAATAGACCCCCGGATCGGTCAGCATCGTGCCGGGGACAGGCGTCTTCTCCCAACGCAACGCGGTGACCGCCTGGCCAGCCGCATCGGCCTCCAGCGTCACCGTGTAATGCTGTCCCGCCCCGCGACTGGCCGCCTTCAGGCGTCCGATGCGCTCCTGTATGCGATCGGGACGCTTCTCCCCGCGCGGGGTCGTCAATCCGTGGGCGAGCTGGGTCAGGCCCGCCTCGAAGCGGGTGCACCAGCGCTCCATGATCCCGGTTTCCTTCATCTCGCGACCGGGGGAATGACAATGCAGCCGCACCTCCTGTCCGTCCCCGGAGAGTTCCCGCACCACCTGAATCGTCTCCTCACCGGCGGACACGAGATCAATCGCCTCATCGGCGTCAAAGCGACGTTCCCGCTCGCGACTCACCACCAGATAGCGATACCCGTGTTCCACCAGCCACGCCAGATTCGCCGCCGTGGCAATGCCCCGGTCCATGATGACCAAGGCGCCGGCCGGCGCCGCCAGACCGCTCAGCATTCCCTCCAGGGTTCGACACTCCACGGCGTTGCCGGCGAAGACGCGCGAGCGGCGGATGAAACCGCTGCCATCGCAGACCACGCCCAAGGTCACCAGCGAGCAGTCACTGCGCTTCTCCTTCGAACGCCCGCGCGCCGCCTTGGGATTCGCCGCCGCGGCCCCTGCGAAATAGGTGTTGGTCAGGTCGTACAACGTCACGCTTGCCGCCAGAGAAAACAGCGTTTCGATCCGCGCAAACAGCCAGGTCTCGATCCCCTCACGGTGCTTCATCAACAGGTCCGAGGCGCGATACAGGCGCGACAAAGGCAGCGCGGCCAGATCCACCTCCAGCAGATCCCCCAGACCGCTGCTTCCGGTCAGCCAGCGATGGCTGGCCAACTCCGACCCCGGCACGGCCATGCGGGCGATGATCGAGCCGACGATGGCGGTACGCATCACGCCGTTGATCCCCAGTGATTCCAGCAGCGGCTCGAAGGCCAGTTCGCGCATCGCCGCCAGGGCCACGTGTTCGACGCCGATGGAGCGCGCCTGGGTGAATTCCAGGCTGTCCGGATCAACTTCGACAAAGGTCGCAGGCGATGGGGCAGGCGACGCGGTTGCCGTACTGGCCGACGTCGCTGCGCCGCCTTGGGCCACCAGCCGGGCAAAACAATGCTGGGCGTAGCGCTCCACGCTCTCCATGACCGCCATCGGCATCAGTGCCTGCTGCCCAGACAACAGCTGGTCGAGGCGCGCACACAGATCAGGCCAGCGCTCCTTGGCGAGCGGGAAATGGCGACCGAGGTTGAGCAACGTCACCTGGCGTACCTTGCCGCCAACACGGCGGCTCTCCACCAGGCGGTGGGTGATATAGGTTTCGCCCGTCGTGCTGTTGCGTGTGGGGGTGGTACGGATGAACATGCCCCAAGGATAACGCAATAAGCAGGCCAGAAACCACCCGGCCATACGATTATGGCACTACATTCTACACTGAAATTGCAAACGCAATACAATCAACGGGTTACGATATAAAACCCCGCGAAAAACCACGATTTATGACGAATGTTTACACACTTGGGTTAGGGTGAAATAAAACCGTTCGTGGCGAGGCTCCGCGCTTCGAAGATGTCGGCGATGCCCATCATCTGCGCCTGCCAGCTCATCTGCTCGCGCGTCAGGCCGCGCGGGTACCCCTTGCCGTCCATTCGCTCGTGGTGGCCGCCGGGGTACTCGGGAACGTTCTTCAGGTGCTTCGGCCACGGCAGTTGCTCGAGCATCCTGATCGCCGTTCTGACGTGGCAGTTGATGGTCTGGCGTCCCTGGAAAAGAAGCGCAGCCAATCGATCGCTGTCCGGAGGATTGGCTGCTGCGGCAGACAAGCTAGTGTTTAATTGCAATATCGATCGTTAGTATTATGATACCCCTATTGCACGGTCATTGGGGGTGTCATGCCACGA
>JAYRVL010000105.1:0-1561 GCA_041918575.1 Anaerolineae bacterium
CCCGGCAGCGTGACCGGCACGATCATCGCCAGCGTGGTGCCCGCGGTCACGCAGCCGTTCGTGGAGTTAGGCGAAAACTATCTGCACAGCAAGGTGCTGGTGGTCGGCGCCGGGGTGCGCACAGGGGTGCGCGTGCGCGTGGACAACCCGCGCGAGGTGGGCGCGGATCGCGTGGTCAACACCGCGGCCGCGCACAAGATCTACGGCGGGCCGGCCTGCGTGGTGGATTTTGGCACCGCCACGACCTTCGACGCGGTCAGCGCGGAGGGTGATTACCTGGGCGGGGCCATTGCGCCCGGCCTGGCCATCGCGGCCGATGCGCTGGGCCAGCGCGCCGCGCAGCTCTTCCGCGTGGAGTTGACCGCGCCGCCCGATGTGATCGGCAAGAGCACGGTGCAGGCCATGCAGTCGGGCCTTTTCCTGGGCTATGTTTCGCTCGTCGAGGGCCTGGTCGCCCGCTTCCGCGCCCGCCTGGGGCCGGAGATGAAGGTCATCGCCACCGGCGGCCTGGGCGAAGTGATCGCCCGCCACACCGATGTGCTGGAAATCGTGGACCCCTGGCTCACCCTCGCGGGTCTGCGCCTGATCTGGGAGCTGAACCAGGCGGGTTGATTTTCGTAACTGCTCAGCCAGGCAGTGAGAATGGTCTCGATAGCGCCCGGAGCGCCCCCCTGCCCCCCAATCGTGGGGGAGCCGAATGCTTTTCCCCCCAGGATTGGGGGGCAGGGGGGCCGCCTGAGCAGTTACTAATTTTCCACCTATTTGCCCTTGAACTGCGCGGGGCGGCGCTGCAGCATGGCCTGCACGCCTTCGCCAAAGTCCTGCGTAGCGATCAGTTGACTCTGCGCCCAGCCTTCCAGGGCCAGCCCGCGTGGGGTGTCGAACATGCCATTCAGCAGGCGTTTGGCCATGCCCACGGCCAGCGGCGCGCACTGCGTGATCTCCGCCAGCAGCCCATCGAGCGCGGCGTCGAGTTGATCGGCCGGCGCCACCTGGTTGACCAGGCCCCAGCGCTCGGCCAGCGCGGCGTCAATCTGACGGCCGGTGAAGATCAGCTCTTTGGCGCGCGCCAGGCCGACCGCCTGCGCCAGCCGCGTGGAGCCGCCGACATCAGGCACGATGCCCAGCCGGGCTTCGGGCAGCCCCAGGAGGGCGCCTTCGGCCGCGAGGCGCAGATCACAGGCCAGGGCCAGCTCCAGCCCCAATCCCAGGGCGAAGCCATGCAGCACCGCAATCGTCGGCAGTTCCACCTGCGCCAGGCTGTTCAGCAGCGCCTGGAACTCCTCGGTAATCTCCCGCATGTGACGTTGCCAGTCCGGGCCATACGCGGCGGGCAGTTCCAGGAAAGCGTTCAGGTCAATCCCGGCCGAAAAACCCTTGCCGCTGCCGCGCACCACGATGGCGCGCACTCCCGCCGCACGTCGCGCCTGCGCCGCCGCGCCCGGCAGCGCCCGCAGCATCGCCCAATTCAGCGCATTGCGCTTGTCCGGCCGATTCAAGATGATCTCGAAGACGTTGTCGCGTTGTTGGGTCAAAATGAGCTCTTCTGTCATGGGTTTAC
>JAYRVL010000106.1:0-2764 GCA_041918575.1 Anaerolineae bacterium
GAGATCATCACCAAGCAGAAGCATGGTTTCGGCCTGCCGGTGGGCACCTGGCTGCAAAGCCACGCGCCGCTGCGCGAGCTGGCCGGCGATTCGCTGCAACGGCTCAAGGCGCGCAACATCATCCGCGCCGACTTCATAGACAGCCTGTTCAGCGACCGAATGAAGAGCCACGCCGGCTACTACGGCACGATGGTCTGGATACTGATGATGATGGAGTTGTGGTTCGAGAAGCACGCGACCTGAAACGACCGGCCGGCATACCCTTGGCCCGCTCGGGCGTCGAAAATCTTTACAGACTCGACTGACGAGAACACCATCACCCGCCAGACTCGTCGCAATTACCCATTGCAGTTCCATGCGTATGATTTTTGCTTCGCTTCACAAATTCGATTGTCGATGTTCCATCAGCCGGTTGCGCGATTCCTCCCGTTGCCCATAACCAACATGTGAATCAGGACAGGATCATGATTTCTCGCTCTCCTATCGGCCTCGTTGCCGCGTTGTTCATTGCAGCCCTGTTGATGGCCGGAAATGCCGCAGCGCAAACAACCCTCACGGGTGCCTGGACGCCACGCACGCTGGCTATGACCGCGGACGGAGCCGCCTCGGCCCGGTCCTGGGTCGACCTGATCTTCGATCCCGTCGCCGGCCGACCGGTGCTGTTCGGCGGCAGCCGCAGCACCTACATGAACGATATTCTGGAGATGGATCTGGTCGGCAACCGCTGGCTGGAAATCGAGCCCTACCAGGGCAGCGTCACCCCGCTCGGCCCGCCCTGCCCGCGCGACGAGCACGCCGTCGAGTTCGACGCCTACAACCGGCTCTACTGGACATTCGGCGGGAGCGGATACGCGTGCAACTACCGCCAAAGCGTGGTTGCCAGCGGATCCACGTCAACCACGATTGTCGACCCGACGCTCACCGAAACTACCGTCGACTATTACAAGGACTGGTTCGTCGCCATACAGGCCATGAACACGCATTACAGCTATGTCAGCGCCTATGACCCCGCCACCAAGACCTTGACGCTCCAGACCCCCTTCCCAGGCAACCCGGGCGGTTTGGTCTATTCAGCTCGACCGCAGGGCGGCGGCGGCACCTGGTACTACAACCCCGCCACGGGCGAATGGAAGGGCTTCGACGCACCGTCGGCGGGATACGTCGGGGCGAAACCCGCGTCACGCCTTAGTCCGGCCTTCGCCTATTCAACGCTCGACGAGGCGATTGTCATGTTCGGCGGCATGACCCACAACGACACCTGGGCAATCGACACACACAGCAAAACGTGGGTTCAGTTACGCGCCGATGGCGCCGCCAACCAGCCGGCGCGGCGCGCGCAGATGACCAATTCGATGGTCTACGACAGTGCCAACGACGCCTTCGTCCTGTTCGGCGGCCGCTGCGGTGACGACTCGGGCTGCGGCGCCGTGCCCATGAACGGCACGCTGGGGGACACCTGGATCTATCGCCTGCCGACCAACACCTGGACCCTGATGACGCCGCCGGTCAGCCCGCCGCCCACCCAGCAGCACGCACTGTCCTACGACCCCATCCACGGTGTCGTGGTCCTGTTCGGCGGCAACGCCAACGGCGCCCTGACCAACAGTGTCTGGATCTATCATGTACCGAGCAACACTTGGTCGCAGCCAGCCATATCGGGGTCTCTGCCGCCGGTTCGGATCGTGCATGCCATGGTCTACGACCCAACCATTGGCGAGCACATCATCTATGGTGGCACCGATGCCAACCTCGTCACCAAGGGCGATGTCTGGTCCCTGCGCCTGAGCAATCCGTCGGGTAATCTGCCGCCGCAGGCCTCCCTGACCATCACTCCTGGAACCGGCACTCCAGCGACTGTGTTCCAGTTCAATGGCTCGGCCAGTCACGATCCGGATGGCAGCATTGTTTCGCATGTCTGGAATTTCGGCGACGGCGCCACCGCCACAGGAGCCACCACCAGCCACCAATACGCTGCCGCCGGCAACTACATGGTCACGCTGACGGTCACCGACAATCAGGGAGCGAGTGGCGCAAATAGCTCCACCATCGTGGTGACGACAGCCGGTCAAACGTCAACGACGACCGCCTTGGCCAGTTCGCAGAACCCCTCTGTATCCGGCAACACGGTCACCTTCACCGCCACCGTCAATGGCGCCAGCCCCACCGGCACCATCGCCTTCACCGACAACGGCACCGCCATCGCCGGTTGCGCCAGCGTCGCCCTTGCCGGCACCACCGCGCAATGCGGTACCAGTGCCCTCGCCACCGGCAGCCACGCCATCGTCGCCGCCTACGCCGGCGATGCCGCCAATGCCCCCTCCACCAGCCCAACCCTGACTCAAGCGGTCACCACCGCCGGTACCAGCGTCAACATCGCCCTGGCCGCCAACGGCGGTGTAGCCTCGGCCTCCAGCACTTATACCGTTTCCGGCAGCTTCTCCCCAACGAGCACCAACAACGGCGACCGCAGGGGAAATGCCTGGGGAAACAACGGCGGTTGGATCGACGCCACTGGCGGCATCTTCCCTGACTGGCTGCAAGTCACCTTCCCCACCGCGCAGACCATCTCGGAGATCGACGTCTTCACCGTTCAGGACGATTTCCGTAACCCCATCGAGCCGCTTCTGACCACCACCTTCAGCCTCTACGGCATCACCGCCTTCGAGGTCCAATACTGGACCGGCGGCGAATGGGCCGCCGTCCCCGGCGGCATCGTCACCGGCAACAACAAGGTCTGGCGACAATTCACCTTCGCCCCCATCAC
>JAYRVL010000107.1:0-2272 GCA_041918575.1 Anaerolineae bacterium
GCTTTGTGGCCTCGATCACGGCGGCTTTCATTCCTGTCACCCGGCCGTCATCGAAATGCCGAACATGAAGAAGCGCAGCACCTCGAAATAGTCGTCCGCCTCGAATTGCACGACGTGGGGCCGGGCAAGGCGGGCGCCGGGGAAGAAGCTGGCCTGCCGCGCGTTCGTGTGCAGCCTGAAATACACTTCGCTTGTGAAGTGCGGCGGCATAGTCACGCGACAGCGGCTGACATCGCCGCGCAGCGCCGCCTCGACGCTGCTGCGGATGCGTTCAACAGCCAGGCCGGGATGAATGCTGCTGGTGGCGTTCCCCACCCCTTCCATGACCGCAACGATGGACAGGGCCGACAGGAAACTTTGGGCATCCCGGCAAATGCCGGCGTCGCCTGAGAGAAAAACCACCGGCACGGCCAACCAGCCCGCGGTGTAGGCATTGATCAGAAACTCGGACGCGTCGCGGTCGTTGATCTTGACGTAGACGACGCGGTCGGTCAGGGTGTGCGCCAGCGGGGAGGCGTCGGAACCGGAGCGCGAATGGTAGCCAATCATGAGCGCGGCATGAAAGGTCTCATCCAGGCCGGCCATCATCGAATAGGGGTCGAGGGTCCAACTGCGAATCAGCCGGACCGCACGCGGCAGTTTCGATGCAATCAGGTTGCGCCCGGTCCAATGCGCATCTTTGACCACGATCTCCGTCGCGCCCGCGCTGAGCGCGCCTTCGCACGCCGCGGCGACTTCGGCCGTCATTTGCTCGCGATACTCCGCATAGTCGGCATGCGTCTTGTCCGTCTCGTTCCAGTTGGTAGCTCCCGTCACGCCTTCGATATCGGCGGAAATGAACACCTTCACAGCACGCCTCCTGTTGAATCTCTTTTTTACCTGTGGCGCCGGCGAAAATCGGCGCAGTGACAAAGGCACTATACACTTCCGTCTGTAGTTTGTCAACCCGCTTCCCACGCAACCCCCACGCAACGCCCACGAAACCCTCACGCAATGACCGGCGGCGATCTCGGATTTACTGCTTGTACTGCTGCAAACGCTGTGTTATAATTCAAGACAATTGCTCTTGCTGTTCAGATATCAAGCGACGCACGTGTTGAGGAGTAGTTAGATGACAATGGCCCATTCCGTGAGAGCCGTTTACGAAGATGGCTGGCTGAAACCTCTCGAACCACTGCCACTAAGTGATCGCCAGCACGTCGAGATAATGGTTACTGTGCTGGAGGAACCACGTTACCGCGCTGATCCCGAACGAGTGCGGCAACTCCATGAGAAGGCCGACGAATGGTTGGCTGAGCAACCCACCCACGCCGTGCAAAAACCCAAATGCATCTCGCAGGTTGAAAGAGATCTGCTAGATATCGAGTTCGATCAGTTGATGAAAGAGATTCAGAGCGTAACCAGCGTTGACGATGAAGTCGAATTAACGGCTCTGGTAAACGAAGCAGTCATGGCGGTGCGAAAATCTCATGCCTGATTCGGCCATTGCACCGGTCCGAGCCGTGGTAGATGTCAACCTGCTCGTTCGTGGTATTCTTTCCAGCAAAGGCGGCAGCGCGACGCTTATTCATGCACTCAAGCAAGGCATGTTTGTTCCTATTGCTTCCAGACCATACCTGCAAGAGATCTACAGGGTGCTTGGCTACCCGCGACTCCTGCGCCGATACCCGATATCTGACAAACAACGCCAACGTCTGATTGCTCAGATCTACAACCGAGCGATATGGGTGGAGCCAACAAACCGTCTGAGTTTGTGTCGTGATCCACACGACGATTACTTGCTGGAAATGGCTTTGTTGGGCCGTGCAAGTTATCTTGTCAGCGAGGATGGCGACCTTCAAGACGATCTGGATATCATCTTGTTTCTTGCGCAACGCGGCATTCATCTGCTACGCTTGGGCGGATTTCTAGCGGTGTTACGGCGCAACGAGATACCCGGAAACCAACTTTAGTTAGGCCCCCTGCCCGAGCGGTAGAATCAATCAGGGCGCCGAAAAACAACCTGGTAAGTCATACAGGTGGAGTCCACGTGTCAGATCCAGCACAACAGCTTCAGAATCTCTATCCGAATGAACGCGAGATCCTGGCCCTGCTCGTCACTGCGGCCAGGATCGAACAGAGCGTCAACCGCCAGTCCGCCGTGCGGCTTGTCGACCTCGATGCCACGGTCGTGCGCGGCGTCCTGGACCGGCTGGTAGCGCTGGGCATCCTGAACGCATCGCAGGGAAAGACCATTAACAGCCGCTATACGACTGCGCCGCCCTACCAGGCC
>JAYRVL010000108.1:0-6689 GCA_041918575.1 Anaerolineae bacterium
ATTGGCACGCCGCTGCGCCGGCCGCTGTCAGTGAGGTGCATCTGATTTCGCCGCGGTTCAGCCTGCCCAGCGGGCAAGCGCCGCTGACGCTCCAGTTTTGGAACAGTCAGATATTCGAGGACGCCACGGCCGGCTGTTACGATGGCGCTCTGCTGGAAATCACCACCGATGACGGGGCGACCTGGGCGCAGGCGCCGAACGAAATGCTCTTGACCCAGCCCTACAACGGGGTCATTTCGTCCGATTTCGACAACCCGCTGGCCGGTCGCCTGGCCTGGTGCGGCGATCAGTGGGAATACCTGCACAACATCGTGGATCTGAACTCATTCGCCGGGCAAACGGTGCGCTTTCGTTTTCGCGTCGGCACTGATCGGACGGTCGGCCGGCCCAGCGGCGGATGGGAGATAGACGACCTGGCCGTGCAATCGTGCCAGGCGCAGGTTCGATACTTCCCGCTGGCGCCGTAACATCCCTGCGCAGGACTGTTGTGCAAAACCAACCTGCTTCAGCAGGTTTCGGTGTATCAGTCAATCTCGTTTTTTTCGACGCCCAGTTTGACATCTGACACGCCTTTGGGGTATGATAAACCGTATCTGATTCCTCTGCTGCACCCCGACCGGCCTGACGTTCATCGCGGACGCTGGCAACCACTCACAAAAAACAAGGGACGTGTTATGGACTTCGTTCTGAACGGCCAACTCAAGCACTTCGCGGGCGACCCTGACCTGCCGTTGTTGACCTATCTGCGTGAGCACGAAGGGATCATTTCGCCCAAAGACGGCTGCTCACCCCAGGCGGCCTGCGGCTGCTGCACGGTGAACCTCAACGATAAGGCCGTGCTTGCCTGTGTGACGCCGATGAAAAAGGCGCAGGGCGGGCGGGTCACCACCACGGAGGGCCTGGGTGAGTTTCGCCAGCGGGTCTTTGCCCACGCGTTCGTCGCGGCCGGCGGCATCCAGTGCGGGTTCTGCATCCCCGGCATGGTCATGCAGGCCAACGCGCTCATCAACCGCCAGCCGCAGCCCACGCGTGAGGAGGTCGCCAAGGCGCTGACGCCCAACCTGTGCCGCTGCACCGGCTACAAGAAGATCATTGATGCCATCGAAGTGGCCGCAGACGCCATTGCGCGCGAGGAAGAGCCGCCGCGACCGGCTACGCCCGGCCATGTGGGCGACCGCCATCCCAAGTACGACTCTTTCAGCGCGGTGTTGGGTCAGCGCCCATACGTGGACGACATGCGTCTGCCAGGCATGGTGTACGGCGCGCTGCGCTTCAGCGATCATCCGCGCGCCCGCGTCGAGCACGTGGATGTCACGGCGGCCGGCCAGGCGCCGGGCGTGCTGCGCATCATCACCGCGGCCGATGTGCCCGGGCGCCGCTTCGTGGGATTGATCCAGCAGGATTGGCCGTTGATGGCGGCGGTGGGCGAGGAGACGCGCTACATCGGCGATGTGCTGGCGTTGGTGGTGGCCGAGTCCGAGCAGGCGGCTCGCCAGGCCGCGGCCCTGATCGAGGTGGATTACGCGGTGCTGACGCCGCTGACCGATCCTTTCGAGGCGCTGCGGCCCGACGCGGCGCAGCTCCATCCCAATGGCAATGTGCTGGACAGCACGATCATCAAGCGCGGCGATCTGCAGGCCGCGGAACGGGCCTCGGTTTTCATCGCAGGGCGCCGCTTTCAGACCCAGCGCATCGAACATGGCTTCATGGAACCGGAGGCGGCCATTGCCTACCCTGACGGGGACACCCTGACGGTGCTTTCGCAGAGCCAGGGGGTTTACGAAGACCGCACGCAGATTGCGGCGCTGCTGGGCCTGCCGGAAGCGCAGGTGCGGGTGATCCTGGTGCAAAACGGCGGCGGTTTTGGCGGCAAGGAAGACATGACGGTGCAGGGACATGCCGCGCTGGCGGCCCATCTTCTGCGCCGACCGGTGAAGGTGAAGCTGAACCGGGACGAGTCCATTCGTATGCATCCCAAGCGCCATCCGATGTGGCTGGATTACCGGGTGGGCTGCGACGCGGCCGGCCGGCTAACGTTCGTGCAGGCGCGCATCATCGGCGACTCCGGGGCCTATGCCTCGGTGGGCGCTAAGGTGTTGGAGCGGGCCGCGGGCCATGCCACGGGCGCGTATCATGCGCCGGTTGTGGACATCGAGGCGGCGGCGGTATACACGAACAATGTGCCCTGCGGCGCGATGCGCGGGTTTGGCGTCAATCAATCGGCCTTTGCCGTCGAAAGCTGCATCGAAGACCTGTGCCAGCAGGGCGGGTTCGACCGCTGGCAGTTTCGCTACGACAACGCCATCAGCGAGGGCAGTGTGACGGCCACCGGGCAGGTGATCGAGGCCGGCGCGGGCCTGCGCGCCACCCTGCTGGCCGTCGAAGATGAGTTCCGCAGCGCCAGGTATGCCGGGTTGGCCTGCGGCATCAAGAATACCGGCATTGGCAACGGCGTGACCGACGCCTCCCGCGTGCGCATCAGCGTGCTGGCGGCCGACCGCATCGTGGTGGACCACGGCTGGACCGAGATGGGGCAGGGCGTTCACACCGTGGCCTTGCAGGCGCTGTGTACGGAAACCGGCGTTGACCCAGAGATCGTCGAGATGCGGGTGGACACCGCCTCCGGGCAAGAGGCCGGCATGACCACCGCGTCGCGCGCGACGTCGTTGGTGGGCAATGCCATGATTGATGCCGGCCGCAAGCTGCGCGCTGACCTGGATCAGGTTGGCGGCCGGCTGGAGGCCCTGGTGGGCCGCATCTACGAGGGCAGTTGGCGTGTGGATTGGACCACGCCGATCCGGCCCGCCGTGGATGGGCCTGACGCGGCGCCGGTCCTCACGCACTATTCGTACAGCTACGCCACGCAGCTTGTCATCTTGAACGAGGAGGGGCAGATTGCCAAGATCGTGGCCGCGCACGACGCGGGCAGGATCTTCAACCCGACGCTGTTCGAGGGCCAGGTGGAAGGCTCGCTGCACATGGGCCTGGGCTACGCGATCAGCGAAGACCTGCCGATGGAGGGCGGCTTCTTCAAGAGCACGCGACTGCGCCAGTGCGGCATCTTGCGCGCCAAAGAGATGCCGGAGATCGAGGTGATCGGCGTGGAGGTGGCCGACCCGCATGGGCCATACGGCGCCAAGGGCGTGGGCGAGATCGGCCTGGTGCCGACGGCCGGGGCGGTTGCCAATGCGCTGTTTCAGTTCGACGGGGTGCGGCGCACGCGCCTGCCGATGGCGCTGCCCAAGAGCAGGCGAGCGAGCGAAACCGCGCCTGACGAGCGTAGCGTTGGGTAATAGCGTTGGTACACGGATTGACACGGAGCAACACGGATATGAAACGATGGGCGTGAGTCCGTGTACAGCAGCCTGCGTGGATGCGCGGTTCTCAGATGATGGGGTGGCTTTTCATGAGCGAACCAGATGTGCAGCACGGCGTGACGAAGCGGCTGGACGGCGGCCGGGTGTTCGACACGCTCTTGCCTTTTTTCGCCACGATCCTGGCCCTGGTCGTTGGGGCCGTCTTTCTTGTGATCCTGGGCGTCAACCCACTCACCGCCTACAGTTCGCTGCTGCGCGGGGCGTTCGGCACGGTCAGCGGTTTTACCCAGACCCTGGCCAAGGCGACGCCGCTGCTGCTGGTGGCGCTCGGCATCTGCATCGCCTTCCGCGGCGGGGTCATCAACATCGGCGGCGAAGGGCAGATCATCATCGGCGCGGTGGCGGCCGCAGCCGTGGCCCTGGCCCTACCCACCCTGCCGGGCCTGCTGCTGATCCCGCTGACCCTGGGCGCGGGTGTCGTGGGCGGCGCGGTCTGGGGTGGCATTGCCGGCGTGCTTAAGGCCCGTTTTGGGGTCAACGAAATTTTGAGCACCGTCATGCTCAACGCCATCGCCCTGCAGCTCATGAACTTCCTCCTGCGCGGCCCCATGCTCGACCCTGAGCAGATCGCAGCGGGCACCAACATTCCCCAGAGCGCCACCCTGCCAGACCAGGTCTGGCTCCTGCGCCTGGTGCCGCGCACGCTGCTGCATGTGGGCGCCATCCTGGCCCTGGCGCTGGCGCTGATTGTCTTCGTTTTTCTCTGGCGCACCACCATCGGCTTTCGCATCCGCGCCGTCGGTCTCAACCCGTCGGCTGCGCGCTACGCCGGCATTCCTGTGCGCAGCTACATGGCCCTGGCCCTGGTTCTCAGCGGCGCGTTTGCGGGCCTGGCCGGCGCAGTCGAGGTGATCGGCGTGCATCATCGCATGATCGAAGGGCTGTCGGGCGGCTACGGCTTCAGCGGGATTGTGGCGGCGCTCTTTGGCAAACTGCACCCGCTGGGCGCGGTCCCCGCCTCGGTCATCTTTGGCGGCCTGCTGGTGGGCGCAGACAAGATGCAGCGCACGGTGCAGGTGCCCAGTTCGCTGGTGGTGGCGATCAACGGCCTGATCGTGCTGTTCGTGGTGGCGAGTGATTTCTTCGTGCGGCGCCGCGCCCTGCGCCGAGGCGTGGCTGGCGCCCCGGCCGTGGAAACTGCCCCGCTCCCCGTTTCGCAGGAGGTTGCCGGTGATTAGCGATCTGTTTACGATGGCCGTTCTGACCGGCATCCTGCACAGCGGCATTCGCCTGGCTGCGCCGTATCTGTTGGCCGCGCTGGGGGAGGCGGTTTCCCAACGGGCAGGCGTGCTCGACCTGGGCGTGGACGGCATCATGTTGATGGGCGCGTTTGCGGCCTTCTACACGGTGTTCGAGACCGGCAACCTGTGGTTGGGCGTCGCCGCGGCCATTGTCGTCGGCGCGTTGATGGGCCTGTTGATGGCGGTCATCAGCGTGACGTTCCAGGCCGAGCAGGGCATCAGCGGGATCGGCCTCTATCTGTTCGGCCTGGGCCTCAGCAGCCTGCTCTTCCGCGTGCTGATCGGCTCGGTGGAAGGGGTCAACGGCTTCAAGGAGATTCGAATTCCCATCCTGAGCCAGATTCCAGTGCTGGGCGAGATCTTCTTCGATCATAACATCCTGGTCTACCTGGCCTATCTGATGGCGCCGGCCGTCTGGTTCTTGCTCGACAAAACCACGCTGGGGCTGAAGGTGCGGGCGGTGGGCCACAATCCAGAGGCGGCCGACTCGCTTGGCGTCAGCGTCAACCGCGTGCGCTACTTTGGCGTGATCTTTGGCGCGGCGCTGGCGGGTGTGGCCGGCGCTTCGCTGAGCATCGGCACGCTGAACGTGTTCCAGGAGAACATGACGAATGGGCTGGGCTTCATCGCCGTGGCGCTGGTCTACTTTGGCGGCTGGCGGCCCGTCGGCGTGCTGCTCGGCTCGCTGCTCTTTGCCACCGTCAACGCCATGCAGTTGTGGGTGCAGGTCAAGGGCATCCCCATCCCGTCCGACCTGGCAGTGATGCTGCCCTATCTGTTGACGATCGTGGTTCTGATCTTTGCCACCAACCAGGTCAGACAGCCGGCTGCGCTCAACAAGCCGTTCGAGCGCAGCGGTTGAGGGTGGACATGGAATCACTTGAGACAGGCGCTCACGGCCGTGAGTGTCATCAAGCGCCGGGGCTTCACCGGTGGATAGTCGAGATTCTCGGAGAGTTTTCAGAAAGAAGGAGATTCGTATGCGTCGTTCAATCACAACGGTTCTCGTGATGCTGTTGGTCGTTGGCGTGTTGCTGTCTGGCTGCACGCCTAACGAGCCGGCGGCCGTGAGCAAAGGCCCCTTCAAAATTGCGATCGTGCTGCCCAGCCCGATTACCGACCTGGCCTGGGGTCAGGCCATGTACGATGCGCTGAAGGCTGTGCAGAAGGAGATGGGCGAGGATAAGCTGCAGATTGCCTATTCCGAAAGCATGTTCCAGGTGGCAGACGCAGCCGCGGCGTTGCGCGACTACGCCACCGAAGGCAACAATCTGATCATTGCGCACGGCACCCAGTATGGCAATTCGATGTTCGATGTCGCGAAGGACTTTCCGAATGTCAGTTTTGCCTGGGGCACGGCCACCGACACCGGCGCCAGCAAGAACCTGAAGAATGTCTTTGCCTATGAGGCCAACGCGCAAGAGGGCGGCTATGTCAACGGCGTGATCGCGGCCATGCTGAGCAAGTCGGGCGTGCTGGGCGTGGTGGGGCCGGTGGAAGCCGGCGACGCCAAGTTGTACATTGACGGCTTTGCGAATGGGGCCAAGGCCACCAAGGCCGACATCAAGGTCAACATCAGCTACACCGGCTCGTTCGGCGACACGGCGCTGGCGGCCGAGGCGGCCAACACCCACATCGCGGCCGGCGCAGACGTGCTGACCGGCTCCGCGCAGCAGGTAGTGGGCGCCGTCGGCGTCGCCAAGAGCAAGGGCGTCAAGTGGCTGGGTACCCAGGCCGATCAAAGCTCGCTGGCGCCCGATATCGTGGTCGTCACGCAGGTCTACGACTGGAAGGCCGTCCTTAAGGATATGATTGACCTGCACCAGAAGGGGACGTTGGGCGGTAAGGCCTACACCCTGACCCTCGCCAACGACGGTCTGAAGATCACCTTCAACGCCGGCGCGCCGGTGCCCGATGATGTCAAGAAGGCGGCCGAGCAGGCGATTCAGGCGATCGAGGATGGGAAGGTCAAGCCGCTGCCGTAAGCCTCACCTCATCCCCCGGCCCCTTCTCCACTCCGCGCAGCGGGGAGGGGAAGGGGGGTAGATGGGGCGCGGCCGTAAGCCTCACC
>JAYRVL010000109.1:0-3092 GCA_041918575.1 Anaerolineae bacterium
CGGTCTCCACTCTC
This sequence comes from Anaerolineae bacterium, assembly GCA_041918575.1. GTDB lineage: Bacteria > Chloroflexota > Anaerolineae > SSC4 > Amarolineaceae > Amarolinea. The sequence continues at coordinate 15 of JAYRVL010000109.1, forward strand.
CCCCCCCGACGCATCATCGCCCTCCCGTGACCCAATCTCCAATCTCCAATCTCCGATCTCCGATCTATCACGACAACCTCTGCGCCGGCCACAGCCAGCGGCTGACCACCTGCTCCAGCGGCAAGGCGTACAGGTCGCGTTGACAGCGCCACTGCGCCAGTTTCTGGAATGGGCGCTTGAGCGGGGCGGGATGGTCCCAGGCCAACTGCGCGTAGAACTTGAATCGCTCCACCTGGCGGTAGCGCTGCGGGCTGACCCAGGGCCCGGCCGAGCCGATGAAATCGAAATCGGCCCATTCGTCCAGCGTGCGCGGCAGTTGAAAGCCCTGGCGCACTGCTTCATCGGTGATGGGGGAGCCGGGGTAGGGCTTGAAGAAGAAAATCGGCGTCTCGAAGTCGGGGCTGAGGCGACGCAGCCGCTTGATGACATCGAGCGAGGCCTGCACGCTCTCGTCGGTCTCGTTGGGAAAACCGACGATGAATGGAAAGATCACGCGGATGCTGTGGCGCAGGCATTTTTCCGCGCTGATGAAAACCTGCTCCAGTCGAATGTCCTTGCGAATCCAATCCATCATGGCCTGCGAGCCAGATTCCACGCCAATGATGACGCGGCGCAGGCCCGACTGCTTGCAGCGATGCAAGACTTGGTCGGGCAAGCGGTCGCCCTGGTCCGCGCGCATGGTGCCGGCCCAGGTGATGGGCAACCGCCGGCGGATGAACTCCTCGGCGATGGCTTCGACGCGATCGGCGCGCGTGAAGAAGGTTTCATCTTGCAGCGACAGGTCGTCGAAGCGGTAGCGCTGCCAGAGCGCCTCTACCTCAGCGGCCACGCGGCCAGGCTCGAACCCCACCCATTTGCGCTTGTAGACGAACGGATCTGCGCAGAACGCGCAGCGAAAATTGCAGCCTTGCGACGAGATGTAGTCGAGCTGGCGCTTGCCCTTGAGTTGATAATAACGCTCGACCGGCAGCAAGCCGTAATTGTGCGTTCGAAACGTGTTGATGTTGCGCAGCGGCCGCGGGGGATTGACCTGTATTTCGCCGGTTGGGGTGCGGTAGGTGCAGCCCAGGCAGCCCTCCAGGCTCTCGTGGTTGACCAGGCGCGCGGCGATCTCGCGCAGCGTCTCCTCGCCCTGCGCCTGAACGGTGATGTCAATCGCCGGCTCTTGCAGGCACTCGGCGCCAAAGAGCGATGGATGCCAACCGCCCCAAATCACCGGCTGCGCCGGCCGGCGCGCTTTGACGGCGCGTGCAACGCGGTTGGCGTCGCGAATGGGCGCGCCGGTCAGCACACTGATGCCCAGGCAGAGCGCGTCGTCCACGTGCGCCAGCACCGCGGCCACCGGGTCACGCTCCAGGCGGCCATCAATGATGACCACCTCGACCTGCTCCGGGTCCAGGTCAGAGCCAATGGCCAGCAGCCCCAGGGGCATGGTGAAGAAAACAGCCTGCGGGTTGTAGAGAACCACTTTGTGGCGACGCGTTGAGTTCATGAGGCACGCAGAGAAAGAGAGCAGACGCACTTGCGGCAGATGGCGTCACGGTGGGTATCGAGGCCCTGGCGCCAGGCCACGGCCGCGGGCGCGTTGAGCAGGCTGGTCAGACTGGGCGCCTGGTAAATGTTGCCCAGGGGCGGCTGAAAGAAACAGGGGCGCACCGTGCCGTCTGCTTCGATGACCGTGGAGACCCAGGGCGCGTTGCACGACACGGGCGGGAAATCGGCTTGACCCAGCAGGGCTGTGTAATAGTGCAGCAAGCGCCGGCGCAGCTTGGCCGGCGACTCGGCGATGAAACCGGCGGCAAAATCGGCCGCAAAATCGGCTTCCAGCGCGTCCAGTTCCTGCGCCAGGCGGGGCAGATCATCGGCCGCCAGCGCCACCTGCATGACCCGTTCGTCATCCCAACCGAGCGGCCGGTTGAAGGCGTCGGTGCTGACATCGGCGGCCAGGAAACTGATGCGATCCAGGCCCAGTTCATGCGCCGCGGCCACCACGTCACGCAAATGGCGGTAGTTGGCGCGCTGCACGGTGCAGCGGGCGGCAGCGAGCGTGCGGGGGTTGGCGGCCTTGACCGCGGTCACCCCGGCCGCCAGCTTTTCGTAGGCGCGGGGAATGTGGCGAACCCGGTTGTGGATCGCGGCCGGGCCATCGAGGCTGACGATCACCTCGTCGCAATAATGCACCACCTGCGCCGCGTGCCGCGCCAGCAGCAGCCCGGTGCTCAGCAGGGTGATGCTGATGCCGGCCCGCCGCAGATGGGCGCACAAGTCCCACAGGTGCGAGTGCATCAGGGCCTCGCCGCCGCTCAACACCACCTGGCGCACGCCCAACTGCTGCCATTCGTCCAGCCAGCGCGCCACAGCGGCCGCGGTCACCTCGTCGCGCGTGGTCGCCCGCCAGATGTCGCACATCAGGCAGCGGCAGTTGCAGTGGCTGTGCGGGAACAGGATCAGGATGGGCAGCTGCGTGATCGGATCCACGCGCGGCAGCGGCCGGGTTGATTCCAGGAGAAGGTCAGACCGCGATTGAGGTTGCGAAGTTGCCATATCAGTGCAATACCAGTTCGATCAAGTAATGGTCCGCCAGCCAGGGCAGCGGCCAGGCTGTTTCCAACCGGCGCTCGATGCGGTTTAGCCGGGCCAGCAGGGCCGGGTGGCGAACTGCCCAGGGCTCGACATAAGAGGGCGGCAGCAGGGCGCCGATGGCGCTGACGCGCTGCACCGCAAACCAGGGAGCAAACGCTCGCCGCACCGCGGCAATGGACGGATAGCGGATCGTCAGCCCGCGCCAGGGCACGCCGCTGCGCCGCAGGCGTCTGAATGCCTTGCCGATCTGCCCCCGGCGCAAATACCAGGCCCATTCCCAGGGCGCCCACGGCCCCATGAGGCACAGAAACGCCCGCCCGCCCGGCTCGAGCAGCCTGCTCAGCGCCCGCGCCACGCCGGCCAGGTCGGCTACGCAGTTCAGGCCGCCGAAGTTGGAGAGGATGCCGGTGAAAGGGGAAACCGGAATTTGGAGACCGGTGATTGGGTCACGGGGGGGCGATGATGCGTCGGGGGGGGGGGAGAGTGGAGACCGGA
>JAYRVL010000110.1:0-2002 GCA_041918575.1 Anaerolineae bacterium
ACTACCTCATCTGGCGTCTCAGCCCTTCTGTGCAGGTCTTCCTGGATGGCCGCGTGCATCTGTTCGACTGGCAGACCTGGCGCAATCACAGCGCCATCCTCAACGCATGGAACTGGGAGCAGATCATGGCCGATTATCAGATCTCCTGGGCGCTCCTGGATACCACAGACCCCACACAGGCCGATCTGCGCGCCGCGCTGCGCTCCTCGTCGCACTGGCAGCTTCGCTATGCTGATGACGTGGCTCTCCTTTTCGAGCGAGTTCCATAGCCCCGCGCCGCCTTCTCACCCAACCCTCATGACGACAACCGGCAAGCGGGCAAAGATTTTGATCTTCCGTCGAAGCAAACAGACACAATTCGCGCCCGCTTGCAGGATAGGACATCCGTACCAGCAAAAATCACTGCGATTGGGTCACGGGTACCATTGAGTCTGGTCATCATCCGAGCTACACTGGAGCCAATCAAGGGAGAGGTGGTCAAGGGAACGACAGCGGAGCGCTGCGAGCCTTGACCCAAAAGAATGGCTCAGCCATCATTCATCCGTCATCATAAGGAGATCGAAATGTTTGCTTATCTGGTCGCTCTGTTGAACCGTGAAGAGGGGCAGGACCTGGCCGAGTACGGTCTGATTATTGCCCTGGTTGCCATCGTCGTCATCGCTGCCCTGACCGCCCTGGGCGGCAGCCTCAACACCATTCTCACCAGCATCTCTGGCGCCATCTGAGCGCAAGCCGTGGAAATTGGTCGCCTGCGGAAGTCGAGCAGTCTCCGCAGGCTTTGAATCCGTAGTTTTCGTCTGTAGCGGTTTAGGCCGCACCGATCATCCATTTTTTTCGTATGCTTGTGAAAGGAAAATGCATCATGTTGAACTATCTCATCACTCTGTTGAACCGTGAAGAGGGGCAGGATTTGGCCGAGTATGGTCTGATTATCGCCCTGGTCGCCATCGTCGTCATCGCTGCCCTGACCGCCCTGGGCGGCAGCCTCAACACCATTCTCACCAGCATCTCTGGCGCTATCTAATCTCTCAAGTCGAGCCGTCAGACTCGCTGTCAGTGAAGCCCGGCATTGGCCTACGGCACTGAGGCGGTAAATCATGAACAAAGCGGGGCTTAACCGATAAGTTAAGCCCCGCTTTGCGTTGCTGCGCGTGGCAGCTTGTGTTGTGTGAACGTGAAGGAGTGAAAAATGCAGTCACATCAAACCCTTGCCCACCGGCGCCAGGCCGGACAAAACCTGGTTGAACTGGGCCTGCTGTTGCCCATGTTGATCCTGATGCTCGGCATTTTGTTTGACCTGGGGCGCGCCTTCAATGCCTACATCGTCATGACCAACGCCGCTCGCGAAGCGGCGCGTGTGGGCGCTGTCACGCCGAACGACACTGCCGGCATCACCACTGCCGCCCTCAACGAGATGCAGCGTGGGGGCCTGAGCACATCCTTGACCCAGGTGCAGATTAGCCTAGACTACGGAACCCGCGAAGTGCGGGTCACACTGACCTACAGCTTTCCTCTTTTGGGCGCGATGATCTTTAGCGGGCAACCGGTACTATTGCAACGCGGCGTAAGTATGGTTATCCTGTAAGTAATACTTGTTCAGAAAGGATCGCCACATGTCGCAATCAGCCCAGCCGTTGTTCTTAGAGATGTCCCCTCGGCGGTCAGAACGAGGCCAGAGCACCATCGAGTTCGCATTGTCTATCGGGTTCCTCATGCTGCTGCTCATGGCCTTCTTTGACATGGGACGCGCCGTTTACGCTTATGGCGTAGTGGCAGAGGCGGCGCAGGAGGGAGCGCGCTACGCGGTCACGGCTCCCACCGACACAAACGGCATCCTCAACAAAGCTCGCAGCTACGCCGTGGGTCTCACTCCGGCCCAACTCACCGTGTCGGCCAGTTTCCCCAGCGCGTCGCAGATTGATGTACAGGTGACCTACCAGTTTCGCCCCGTGACCCCCATGATCAGTCAAGTCGTTGGCGGCAACGGTTTCATCCAACTCAG
>JAYRVL010000111.1:0-5143 GCA_041918575.1 Anaerolineae bacterium
GCCGCACGTTGGCCCATGAGCTTGACGCGCCGCCGGAAGCCCAGACCACCGCCCTCTATTGGCGCATCCGCGATGGCGCGCCCCCGCCTGCTGCCGGCGTCGGGCAACTCCCCCCCCATTTGGCCGGCCTGCCCCTACCGCCGTCGCCGCTGGTGGGCCGCGAGGAGGAGTTGGCGGCTTTGGGCGAGCTGCTGGCCAACCGCGCCTGTCGCCTCCTCACTCTCCACGGCCCGGGCGGCATCGGCAAGACGCGGCTGGCGCTGGCCGTAGCCCTGCAACATGCCGAGGCCTTCGAACACGGCGTGGCCTTCGTGCCCCTGGAGGCAACGCCTGCGGCGGAGTCTCTGGCCCTGGCGATCCTGGCCGCGCTGGATGTTCCTGTGCAGGGGCAGCGCTCGCCGCAAGAGCAGTTGACCGGCTACCTGCGCGATCGGGAGCTGCTCCTGGTGCTGGACAGTCTTGAACACCTGGCCGCGGGCGCCGGGCTGCTGGCCGAGCTGCTCCAGCGTGCGCCCCGGCTGACGCTGCTGGTGACCTCGCAGACCCGGCTGGCGCTGCAAGCGGAGCGGCTGTTCGAACTGCATGGTCTGAGCTGCCCGCCCGTCGCCGGAGCCTTCGATCTGGCGCAGTCCAGCGCCGCCAGGCTGCTCGTTGACCGTATGCAGCAGGCGCAGCGGATGCCGGACTTGTCCGCGGAGGATGAACAGGCTGTGGCTGTCATCTGCCGGCTGGTGGCGCGCACCCTCAACTTCCTGGGCGAGGTGGCGCGCTGCCGGGGGGAGTTGGCCCAGGCCGGCGCGTACTATCGCCAAAGCCTCGATCTTTTCCGCGAGCTGGGCGCCCAGGGACGCATCGCCATCGCCCAGCTCAACCTGGGCCATGTGGCCCTGGCCCAGGGCGACGCGGACTCAGCGCTGGCGTTGTTCGAACAGGCGCTGGCGCTGTTTGGCGAGGTGGAACACACTTGGGGCGTGACCGGGTGCGTCGAGGGCATGGCCGGCGTTTTGAGCGCCCGCGGGCAGGCGGCGCCGGCTGTGCGGTTGATCGCCTGCACGACCACCCTGCACGAGGCGGCCCAGGCCATCATCACGCCGGCCGACCGCTGCGCCCACCAGGCGCTTCTCGCCGGCCTGCGCGCGCAGCTCGACGAATCTGCGTTTGCCCTGGCCTGGGCCGAAGGGCAGCAGATGACGCTGGAACAGGCCGTTGCCCGTTTCAATCAGGCAATAGCCGGGTGATCGGTAAAATCGCGCACCGCCTGCCGGCGCGGGGTCGGACGGTCATCACGTTCACCAACTCGACTGATCGGGCGCACGAATCTGGCGGCCAACGGGGTTTCATTTGTTGTTTTGTTCTTGCTCCCTTTGGTATAATCTCGATATGTTCGATGCGTCGGTTCAGCGTCCGCCCGCAGCGGCGTCGTTGATGCAATCAGACGGCTCAGCGGCGCCAGCAGGTCGGTGCGCTCCTGTTTTGCCGGGCTGTCCAGCCGGGCATTTTTCTTAAAACCTCCCCAGCCTGCTGACTTCGCTGCGCCGCTTCGGATTGACATTCAAGGCGACGCCCGCTAAACTATGGGGTATCCGGCCTGGGTTACGGGTCGGGATTTGGTGCAGACGTGGCTGCCATAAGATACCGGCGAGGTGTGTATGATGCGTTTCTTCAACGTCGCAGGGCCGTGCAACCCCGAAGATCACCACATGCTGCCTGCCACTGCGCGGCTGCCCGACGTGCAGACATTGATTGACCAGAAGGCTTACTTCGTCCTCCACGGCCCGCGGCAGAGCGGGAAGACGACGGCCATGATCGAACTGGCGCGCCAGTTGACCGCGGCGGGTCGCTACGCCGCTACACTGGTCTCCATGGAGGTCGGCGCCGCCTTCAACGACAACCCCGGCGCCGCGGAACTGGCGATCCTGGAAGACTGGCGGGCAGCTCTGATCTGGCAGTTGCCCGGTGATCTACAACCGCCGCCGTGGCCGGAGGCTGAAGCGGGCGGACGGCTTGGTGCGGCCTTGAAAACCTGGTGCATGGCGTCGCCGCGGCCTGTCGTGCTGTTTGTGGATGAGATTGACGCGCTACAAGATGCGGCGCTGATCTCAACGCTCCGGCAATTGCGTGCAGGCTTTCCGCGTCGCCCCCAGGCTTTCCCCTGGTCCCTGGCGCTGATCGGCCTGCGCGACGTGCGCGATTACAAGGTCGCCTCTGGCGGCAGTGACCGGCTGCACACGGCCAGCCCGTTCAACATCAAGGTCGAATCGCTGACTCTGCGATCTTTCACCGCGACGGAAGTGGCCGAGTTGTACGGTCAGCACACAACCGACACCGGCCAGGTTTTCACGCCGGAAGCGCTGCGCCTGGCCTTCGATCTGAGCCAGGGCCAGCCGTGGCTGGTGAACGCGCTGGCCCGGCAGGCAGTGCAGGTGGTCGTCCGCGATCAGGCGCGGCCGGTGGACGCCGCGGCTATCGAGCAGGCCAAGGAGCTGTTGATTCAGCGCCAGGACACGCACCTGGACAGCCTGGCCGAGCGACTGCGCGAGCCGAGGGTGCGCCATGTCATCGAACCGCTGCTGGCCGGCAGCGCCTTGACCGATGTACCGGCGGATGACGTCCGTTTTGTGCTCGACCTGGGGCTGTGCCGGATGGACCCGGCCGGCGGACTGGTGATCGCGAACCCGATCTACCGCGAAGTGATTCCGCGCGTACTGGCGTCCACCCCCCAGGCCTCGCTGCCCCACATCCGTCCCACGTGGCTGCGGCCCGACGGCAGCCTGGAGCCGGCGAAGCTGATAGAATAATCTTCGATGCAGGAGTATGACAATGTCACGTGTCTCCCTCAACCAGGTCGCGCCCGACTTCAGCCTGGCCGATTTTCGCGGCAACACCGTCCGTCTGACCGATTTCCGCGGTTACAAGAACGTCTTGCTGGTCTTCAACCGCACCTTCACTTGACCGTTCTGCCGCGCGCACATGGCGCAGTTGCGTCAGGATTACAGCCAGTTTGTTGCGCGCGACATCGAGGTCGTCGTGGTTGGCCCCGAAGACGCCAGGACGTTCGCGGCCTACTTCGCCGAACATTCGCTGCCGTTCATCGGCCTGCCCGACCCGAATGCGAGTGTGCTGAAGCTCTACGGGCAGGAAGTGAGCCTGTTCAAGCTGGGCCGGATGCCGGCCCAGGTGTTGATTGACAAGGCCGGTGTGGCGCGCTACGTTCACTACGGCCACAACATGAGCGACATTCCCGCCAACGAGGAGCTGCTGGCCCTGGGAGATGAGATCAACGCCGCGGAGGCGACTGTTCTGCCTGCGCCTTGAGCGCAGCGTCAACTATCATGTTACATCGGGAATAGGAGCGGGCGCGGGCGGGATGCCCGCGCTCAGCGGCCGAATGAGGTGCTTGAGCGCAATTACGCGCTCTTGAGGTGTTCGTGAATCAACAGCGCGGCCGTGGCCCCTTCGCCGGCCGCGGAGGCAACCTGCTTGGTGCTGCCGGCGCGTACATCTCCCGCCGCGAAGATGCCGGGCGCGCTGGTCTCCAGAATGCCCGGCTCACGCGTCTCGAAGCCGGCCGGTCGCGCGCCGCCATGCACCAGGTCGTGCCCGGTGACGACGAATTTTTTTACCTCGCTTCAGCTTGCAGGGCAGCCAGAAGCGCCTCGAACTTCTCCCGGCAATCCCCGCAGCGCTCCAAGTGATCCTGCACCAGCGGCAGCGCTTCGGCTGCGTTCTTGCCGGCCAGGTGCATCTCCGCTCTCAGCACGATGCCCTCGCCGACACACTACCATAGACGCCTTGCACGTGCCCCGTCTTACCCCATGGCTGCAACCATGACCCGTTCGACCCACGCAGTATCCGCCGGGGGTAAGATGCGCCGCCCACGCATCGTCAAGGCGCGTTCATCCGCCGAGCCTCTGTCCGACCGCGAGCTCCAGGTCTTGCGCCTGGCGGCGGCCGGCGCCACGAACGTAGAGATCGCGGCCCGCCTATTCATCACCCCGGGCACGGTCAAGAACCACCTCACCAGTATTCTGAGCAAGTTGGGCGTGCGCGATCGCACCCAGGCCGCGCTCAAGGCCAAAGAATTGCGTCTGATCTGAAACTCGGGCCTTGTCGTCGGGCGCAAGGGATGATATAATGAAGACCGGACCGGTTTTGTGGAGGTGGAGCTATGCGCTTTTTCAACACAGCAGGACCGTGCAATCCTGATGACCATTATATGCTGTCGCCTACGGCGCGTCTGCCCCAGGTGCAGCGGCTGATCGCCCAAAAGGGCTATTTTGTGCTTCACGCGCCGCGCCAGACGGGAAAGACGACCGCCATGTTGGCCCTGGCCCGCGAGCTGACCGCCTCGGGGCGTTACGTGTCCGTCCTGGTCTCGGTGGAGAGTGGCTCGGCTTTCAACGAGGACCCTGATACGGCGGAATTGGCTATTCTCGATGCCTGGCGGCAGGCGGCCAGCGCCCGCCTGCCAGCGGAGCTTCATCCACCTCCGTGGCCGGTAGCGCCGGTTGGCCGGCGCATCGGCGCGGCGCTCAGGGCCTGGGCTGAGGCTGCACCGCGCCCGCTGATCCTCTTCCTGGACGAGATAGACTCGCTTCAGGATCGGACGTTGATTTCGGTGCTGCGCCAGTTGCGCGACGGTTACTATGATCGTCCCCAGGCCTTCCCCTGGTCGTTAGCCCTCATCGGCCTGCGCGATGTGCGCGATTACAAAGTCGCTTCCGGCGGGAGCGAGCGGTTGAACACGGCCAGCCCTTTCAACATCAAGGCCGAGTCGTTCACCCTGCGCTCGTTCACGGCCCCAGAGGTCGCCGAGTTGTACCGGCAACACACGGCCGACACCGGCCAGGTTTTCACTCCCGAGGCCTTGCATCTCGCCTTCGAGTTGACCCAGGGACAACCGTGGCTGGTCAACGCCCTGGCCCGGCAGGCCGTAGAAGTGATCGTGGACGATCCGGCGCGACCGGTCACCGTCGCCCACATCAACCAGGCCAAAGAGACGCTGATCGCCCGGCAGGATACTCACCTGGACAGTCTGGCCGCGCGGCTGCGGGAACCCAGGGTGCGACGCATCATCGAGCCGATGCTGGCCGGGCGCACCCTGGGCGACGTGCCCGCCGACGACATCCAATTCGTGCTGGAC
>JAYRVL010000112.1:0-6412 GCA_041918575.1 Anaerolineae bacterium
CGCCCCCCTGCCCCCCAATCTTGGGGGAACCGGATGCTTTTCCCCCCAGGATTGGGGGACAGGGGGAGCCGGCTGAGCAGTTACGGGAACGAAGGGAAGAGAATATGCAACAAGAGATTGACCGTTTCCTTACCAGTCTCGCCAACAAGGCGGACAAACGAGGTAAAGAGAATACCATCGCCGCGTATCATAACGATCTGGGACAATTCTACGCCTATGTGCAGGACCGCAGACGTATCGGCGCTCTGACCGCATGGACTGATATCGAAACCAACGACATCATTGATTACATTTTTCACCTGAGGCAGCGCGAGTACGCGGCGGCCAGCGTTGCACGCAAGATCGCGGCCATCAAATCGTTCTTCCATTTTCTGATGGACGCGCACATCGTCAGCAACGACCCCAGTGCGCCGATCACCACGCCGCAGGTGATAAAAACTCCGCCCCAGGTCATTGATCAAGCCAAGATCGAGCGCCTGCTGGCCGCGCCAGCGCAGCAAACACACCCCAAGGCCCTGCGTGACAGCGCCTTACTGGAGCTGCTCTACGCCACCGGCCTGCGCACCAGTGAAGTGGCCGCGCTCAACGTCAACGACGTCAATCTGCAGACGCACATCGTCTGGTGCGAGCAGAGCGGCAAAAGCCCGCGCGCGATCCATCTCAACGAGCGGGCCGCCAACGCCCTGGCCGCCTACCTGGCCGAGGGACGCCTGAGCCTCATGGGCGCCGGCGTGAGAAACGACGCCTTGTTCGTCAACCATCGCGGTCAGCGCTTGACCCGCCAGGGCCTGTGGTTGATCGTCAAGTCCTACGCCGAACAGCTCGACATGGCTGCGGATGTGACGCCGCACGTTTTGCGCAGTTCGTCGGCCACCCACAGATTAGCCAGCGGCGCAGCCGATGTGGTGGGCGAAGTACAAAACGCACTCGGTCATGCCAACCGCGCCACAACCCTCATCTACGCCGGTCTGGGGGCGCGGCCGGATGCACCACAGAACCAACAGGGCGAAAACTCATGAATCATGAATTCCTTACCTCCGAAGCGGTTGCACAGGCCGCCGCCTTCGTACGCAGCCAAACGCGACAGCAGCCGCAGGTGGGCCTGGTGCTCGGATCAGGCTTGAGTGGCCTGGCCGACGCGGTGACCGGCGCCGAACGGATCGCATTCAACCGTATCCCCCATTTCCCCATCAGCACCGTCGAAGGGCACGAAGGCGCGCTGGTCATCGGCCAACTGCAGGGCCAGGACGTGCTCGTCATGCAGGGCCGCGTCCATTTCTACGAAGGCTACTCCATGCAGCAGATCACGCTGCCCATTCGATTGATGCAGCGCCTGGGTGTTCACACCCTCATCCTGACCAACGCCGCCGGCGGCATCAACCCAACGTTCCGCGCTGGCGACCTGATGCTCATCACCGACCACATCAACCTGATCGGCATGGCCGGGCAGAATCCGCTGCGCGGCCCCAACGATCCCACCTTTGGACCGCGTTTTCCCAGCATGACCCGCGTCTACGATGCGCAATTGCGCGGCCTGGCCCTGGCTACCGCCGCCCGTCTACAGATTTCCCTGCGCCAGGGCGTCTACATGTGCCTGGCCGGGCCAAGCTTCGAGACGCCGGCCGACATCCGCTTCCTGCGCGCCATCGGCGCGGATGCCGTGGGCATGTCCACCGTGCCCGAAGCGGTAGTGGCGCGCCATGCCGATATGCGGGTGCTAGGCATTTCAACCATCAGCAACATGGCCATTGACAGCATTGACAGTCAAACCGAAACCACACATCAAGAAGTGCTGGAGACTGGCAAGCTGGTTGTGCCGCGGCTGACGGCCCTGTTGCAGGCTCTGCTCGCAGACCTGCCCGCGCCAGGGAAACCGGCCGGAGCCTGAAAAAGCCTCATGGCTATTATCGTCAAACTGATTAGTGACTATGCGCCCTGGGTCTACGCCGCGTGTGCGCTTGTGGCCCTCTGGTATTTGCGCGTGGCGCTGCAAGCGCGGCGCGAGCGGCGCCAGGCGGCCTTCAGCCTGGAACGCGAAGCCGCGCTGAACAAGACCTACCAGGCGCTCAACATCGGCCTTTTTCTGCTCGGCATGATCGGCGTGGTCTACTTCATCAGCCACAACCTGGCTGCCGCCGTACAGCCGCTGGTTGATGCCGTGGTGTCGCCCACGCCAACCGCGCTGCTGCTACCCACACTGACGCCAACGCCAGAGCCGGCCACACCCACGCCGACCCTCTCGCCGGCGCCTACCAGGAAACCAACGCCGCGGACCACGCCCACCGCGCCGCTCAGCCCAACCGCGCCGCCCATCGTGGCCCCGCGCTGCCCTGATTCTCGCGCGCGCATCCTGCGCCCTGGCGTCAACGAGTCCATCAGCGGCGTGGTGCAGATTACCGGCAGCGCCGAGGCGGACCGCTTCGAGTATTACAAACTGGAGTACAAGCCAAGCGACGGCCCAGGCGAGCCAACGTTCATCCTTTCCGGCCGTCAGCCCGTCAGCGGCGGCGTACTCGGCAGTTGGAACGTAGCCGGACTGCCGCCCGGCGCCTATACCCTCTATCTGCGCACGGTGGACATCACCGGCAACTTTGGCGAATGCAGTGTTCAGGTGCAGGTCAACCGGCCCTGACATGGCGCGTGTAACCCACCTGCCGCCTCACTCGTTGCATCATGGTGCAGAGTCACCATCATCAGCGGGAGAGAATTCATCGGCATGGCCTACGTTGAGGTCGCGATGTTAAGCCAGGCCCAGTCCACCGCGGCCGCGCCGCGTGCCCTGGAAGAACTGTTCGAGCGGTTGTACGCCCAGTATCACCGCCCGCTGTTCAACTATGTGCTGCGGCTAATTGGCCAGTGGGAACAGGCCGAAGACCTGACCCAGGACGCCTTCGTCAAAGCCTACCATGCCCTGGCGCGGCTGCCGACCGACTCCAACTACCGCGCCTGGCTCTACCGGATCGCCACCAACACCTGCTACGACGCGCTGCGCCGCAAACGCCTCATCCAATGGCTGCCCTTTTTCGATGACGATGCTGCGCCCCAGACCGACAGCCCGGAAAACGCCACCGCGGAGGCGCTGGCCGTGCGGACGGCCCTGGCGCAGCTTCCGGCCGATCAACGCACCTGCCTGGTTCTCTACATCTACGACAGTTTCACCACCGAGGAGATTGCCGAAGTCATGGGCTGCTCGCGCGGCGCGGTGAAAACCCGCCTCTTTCGCGCGCGCGAACGCTTCCGCCAGGTCTACGTCGGAGTCGAGGAGAAAAAGCCATGACCGACGCTGAACATCGGCGCCTGCGTCTGCACCTTGCCCACTATCGCGAACTCGACAGCAAACTGCGCGGCCTTGTGGACGCCCATTTGCGCACCTGCGCCGACTGCCGCCTGACCCTGGCCGCTTACACCGAGCAAGAAGCGCTCTTGCTGCACAGCTTGCCCGCGGCCGCGCCCACTCCGCGCCTGGCCACCGGTCTGCGCCGCCAATTGACGCCTGGCCGCCAGGGCGCTCCCTGGTATCGCCGCCTCGGCAGCGAAATGGCCTTCGCCGCAGGCGCCGCCCTTCTCCTGCTTGCCTGCATCAGCCTGATTCGCCTACAGCAGCGCCCGCAGGTTACAGCCAGCACCGCCACGCCCATCAGCAGAGTCACGCCGGCTGCCAGCATGACCCCCATCGCCGGCCCGACCACTCCGCCCGTGGCCCAAGTTTCTCCCACCCCCGCGGCAGTCCAATCGCCCACGCCTGCAGCGCCCGCGCCGACCTGGCCCTGGCTGGTCTACACCCTCGATGACAACAACAGCAGCGCGCTTTACAGCACAGCCGCAGACAACAGCGATTCCCGCTTGCTCGCACAGTGGCCATCACGCCTGCCTGGCGCGCCCGCGCTCAGCCCGGACGGGCAATGGCTGGCCTACGGTCTGGATGGCCTGTGGCTCCTGCCGCTCAACGGCGATCCGGCCCTGAACATCCTGCCGGCCGAGCGCGTCAATGGTCAAGTGACCACGCTGGCCTGGACGCCGGACAGCCTGGCCCTGGCGCTCGTCATCCAGCGCCCCAATGGCGCCTACCAGGTCACCCTCGTGCGCCTACAGGCCGATCTCCCCACCGACAGCTTCAGCTTCGACCAGGGTTACCCACGCCTGCTTGGCTGGCAAGCGGACGGTGTTTCCGTGGTGGTGCTGCTCAGCGCCAACGCGCAGGAGGACAGCAGCGGCCAAATCCAGACGCTGACGCCAGGCCGACCCACCACCTCGCAGCCCTACCTATACGAAGTCGGCCCCTCCTGGCATCTGCACGCCCCAACCCTCGGCCCACGCGGTCGTTCGGCCTACTACCTGGCCGACAGCCCGCAAGGCGCTTCCATCCTGGTGCGTCAAGACTTGAGCAGCGGCAGTCAAACGATTGCGCTTTCGGCCACCCTGCCCATCGCAAGCTACGTGTTGGCGCCAGATGAGGATTATGTCATGTACACCGTGGCCGCGGACCGCCGCGCCACCCGCGTCACCGATGTACGTTTGCTCGCCTTTACCAGCGGCAAGCCCAGCGTGCTGGTCGCTTTGCCGGGCGCAGGCAGCCAATTGCTCGCCTGGTCGCCGGCCATACCCAATGCGCTCGATGCCTGGGTGCTCTGGCAACCTGCGCCAGGCGCCGGCGAGTCGGCGCTGCATCTGCTGCGCCCATCGGATCAGATGAGCACGACGCTCAGCCTACCCGCCGCCGCGACCGGCGCGGCCGCGCCTGCGCCGCGCCTGGCCGGTTGGCGCACGGCCCCGCCGCCCGCGGCTCCCAGCGCCGATCAAACCAATTTCGACGCTGTGCTCGCCAGCCTGGGCCGCGCCATCGCCGAGCATGACGGGCCTGGCCTGGCGCACTGGCTGACCGCCCAGGACTGGATTTCCTGCACCTATGGAAGCCCATGCGACCACACGCCGCGGACCACGGCCGCGGGCCTGGCCGCATTGCTGCGCAGTTTGAATGGAGCGCAAGCCGCCATCGAAGCGCAGCGTCCGGCCATCAACCCGCCCAATTTCCAGCCGCCGGGCGAAACGACGGTGCTGGTGCGGCGACAGGCGAACAGCGGGGCATCCGACAGCCTGCATCTTTACCTGCATCGCCGACCGGACAACACCTGGCGCGTCGTCGGCGCCCTGTTCGACATTCCCTACTACGATGCGCCGTCCCTGGCCGATGTGCGCGCCGCGCCGGCGGCCTTTGCCGGTCGCGAAGTGGTGATGACCGGCGCGTTCCTGACCGCTGCGGCGGGCGATCTACCCGCAGACGCGCCCCGCCTGGGCCAGTGGGTCTTGCGGGACAGCAGCGGCGCTTCGGTGTGGGTGCGCAACGCCAGCGCCGATCTGACGCAGGGTCTGGAGAACGGCAGCGAGGTGCAGGTCTTTGGCCTGCTCAAGATGGAACAGGGCTGGCCGTTCCTGGAGGTGCGTTTCGTGCAGGCGCTGTCCGCGGCCGGTTCCTGACGTAAAAATAGCCCTGTCGCGCCAGTGGTCCAGCCTGAACAGATGTTGCTGCCTGAACCACCCCCGAGGCGTTCCAACGCCTGGATGCCCGTCTTCTCGTCAGTCAAACCTTCAAGGCGTCGGACACAGCCTGTTTCACGGTCCCGGCGAAGTACTGGGAGGAACTGCCTGCTGGCCCCTGATGAAACGCCCCGGGCAACGAACCCGCTGGCCGGTCAACCGCGCGGCGGGTGGACCGACAGGTACTGGTGCAGAATCTGGGCAGCCTCGCCCAACAGCTCGTACGATTCCCAGCCGCCCGACGCGGCCAGGGCATAGATGGCGGCGCCTGCGACGTACTCATCCAGGCGCAGTTCGGCATCATACCAGGCCAACTGCTCGATGTAATTACCGGCGCCATCGTAGCCCATACCCAGGTCGGCAGCCCAAAAGTCCACGAAGTCACGCCAGCCGTTTCCCGCCGGGCCGGGGCGATTCTGCACCAGGCCATCCACCCCACACTCGGTGATGAGCAGCGGCGCCGCCAGGCCGGCCGGCTCCAGGTAGGTGCGATAAACCTTGCGATAGCGCAGCGTCAGCCAGCCTTCATCTGCCTGATCGGCCGTGGCCTGGCGCTGGCTTTTGCCGGTGCCAAACCAAATGTCAGGCGCGGAGTATTCGTGCAGCCCCAGGTAGCCCTGGTGGGCTTTGACAGCCTCCAAAGCCACAAAGAAGTGGGGCCACAGTTCCAGCGGAGGCTGGCCGGCGCCGAAATTGCCCACCACTGAACGAATGCCATGTTCGGCCAGCAGGCGGGTGCGCTCTGCCTCGAAATCGGCCAGGCGCTGCATCTGCTCGACCGTGTTGGGAACCGGTTCATTGTAGGCTTCCCAGCCGGTGTAGGCTGACCGGCGCCGTTCTTCCGCGGCCAGGGGCAGCAACTGCTCCACAAACTGAC
>JAYRVL010000113.1:0-12840 GCA_041918575.1 Anaerolineae bacterium
ACGCCGGCCGATACCGCGGCCTGTCTGGCTGCCGTGGATTTGCTCGAGCAATCCACCGAGTTGGTGGACAGGCTCTGGCGCAATGCGCGTTTCTTCAAGGCGGAGATGCAGCGCCTGGGTTTCGACACCGGGCGCAGCCAGACGCCGATTACGCCGATCATGCTGGGCGAAGCGCCGTTGGCGCAGCAGTTCAGTCGCAGCCTCTTCGCCCGCGGCCTGTTTGCCATGGCCATTGGTTTTCCCACGGTGCCGCGCGGCCAGGCAAGAATTCGCGTGATGATCAGCGCCGGCCACAGCCAGGCTGATCTGGAGCAGGCGCTGGAGATTTTCGGCGCGGTCGGCAAGCAGCTAGGCGTCATCTGATCCGTTGTTCAGGTGACTTGACGCTGATCCCAAGGCGTGGTAATCTCTGTTGCAGGTTCGGAAAGCGGTTTGTACGTTCGGACCCGGCAAGCATGACGAGCAAAACACTCTGCCGGGGACGAATCGGGAGAAGGTACCCAGTGAAGGGAGAATCAGAAACATGATGCATCCACAACGACGTCGTTTGACACTCTTGGCGGCATTGAGTTTGCTGCTCATGGCTGCTGTGCTGCCGGGTTGTACACGTGACCGGCCTGTGGCGAACCAGGAAGCAGCATGGACGCAGACGCCAGGCGCCGGCGCTGTCCAGCCTGCGCCGAACACCAGCCCCCTTGGCGGAGTAACCAGCGGTCAGGCGGGGGCGCCTGCCACGCAGCCTGCGCCTGGCGGCGGCGCGGCCGTCGTCACTCCCCCTGTAGCGCCAGCGCCTCCTGCCATTGCCACCCTTCCCGTTCCGGCCGATACCTGGTCGTATGTCATCAAGGAGGGGGATACCTTGACCAGCATTGCTGAGCGCTTCGGCGCCGATGTCAACACCCTGGTGGTCCTGAACAACCTCAAGGATGCGGGCGACATTCGCGCCGGGCAGGTGATCAAGATTCCGGGTAAACAGCCGGCCGACGTGGCTACACAGCCGTATGGAACCCACACCGTGCAGCGCGGCGAAACGCTTGGCTCGATTGCGGCCCGCTACAACACCACCGTGGCCGAGTTGCAGCGCATCAACGGCATCTCCAACCCGAATCTCATTCATCCGGGTCAGGTCATCAAGGTGCCCAGCAATGCCGGCAGCAGCAGCAGCGGCGAGCGCATCTACATCGTTCGCCGTGGCGACACCCTTTCGCAGATCGCTGCCCGTCACGGGGTCAGCGTTGCCGCCATTGCCCAGGCCAATGGGATCAAAGATGTCAGCAAGATCAACGAAGGTCAGCGCCTGATCATCCCGTAGGAATCGCGCAGGCGCGCACGACAGAATCGAGGGAATGTATGATTCGCGATACTGAACTGCAAGAATTGGTTGAGATGATGGGAACGAAGGGGTCAGTCTTGAGCCTTTATCTCAATGTTGACCCGCACCGCCGCACGGTCGAGAAGTACAAGCTGGCCCTGCGCCGCCTGCTCGCCTCTGTGGACGATCAAGCAAGCAGCGCCGACGTGCAGCGTGTGCTGCGCTACTTCGACTTCGAGTATAACTGGCAGGGCCGCGGCGTGGCATGCTTCAGTTGTCAGGCCGACGGTTTCTGGCGGGCCTACCCACTCTTTGTGCCAATCGAGGACAGTGTATTCGTCAACCCTCGCCCGTACATCAAGCCTCTGAGCAATCTCGTGGATAATTATGCCCGTCATGGAGTGGCGGTTGTGGACCATGCGGGCGTGCGTCTCTTCATGTTTTACATGGGCGTCCTGGAAGATGCCAGCGGTATGTTGGGCGAGGACGTCAAACGCCATCGCGGCGGCGGTCGCTCGGCCGCGCGCTTGCAGCGCGCGGCCGAAGAAACGGTCGAGCGCAATGTCAAGGATGCCGTCGAGGAGGCCATCCATTTCTTCGAGAATAGCTGCAAGCGCACCATGATCGCCGGCACCGACGATAATATCGCGTTGTTCCGCGCCCAGTTGCCGAAGGTCTGGCAGGACCGCGTGGTGGGTACGTTCAACGTGGATGCCAACGCCAGCGCGGCCGAAATCGGCGAGCTGGCACTCAACGTGGCGCAGCAGGTGGCGGCGGCGCGTGAGCGCGCCCTGGTCGAACAAGTGGTGACCACGGCCAGCAAGGGCGGCCCGGCCGTGATGGGACTGGCCGATACCGTGGCGGCCCTGCAGGCCGGCCGGGTGATGCAGTTGGTGATGACCGAGGGCTATGAGGCGCCGGCCTATCGCTGCCAGAATTGCAGCTACATCTCGGTTGTCACGGCCAGCACCTGCAACTTCTGCGGCGGCCCCATGCAGCCGGTGCCTGATGTCATCAACACCCTGGTGCGGCGCACCCTGGAGGCTGGCAACAGCGTGGTGGTGATCAGCGGCGATGATTCACCCAACCTTTCTCTCCTCGGCAACATCGGCGCCTTGCTGCGCTATTGACCACAGGCGACGGATGATGATCGCCACAGGTCAGACCTGGCCTGTGGCGCCATTCGCTTCGAAGATCGTCCGCTAATGGCGTAAGACACGGTGTTGGTTTTGGCGCCGTGTCTTCTACGCTGCGGCTTTCCACATTCTTGCGTTAGCGTTCTGTTAGAAATCAGAGCGATAGGAACACGCGTTACACAGAGCGTTTCATCTTGGGCGATATGATAATTGCATGAGGAACTGAAGACATCCGTGCCTTTGAGCGAATGGCGGTAACTGCTCAGCCAGGCAGTGAGAATGGTCTCGATAGCGCCCGGAGCGCCCCCCTGCCCCCCAATCCTGGGGGAAAAAGCATTCGGCTCCCCCAAAATTGGGGGGCAGGGGGGGCCACCTGAGCAGTTACGAATGGCGAGCGATTTACCGTCAAGAAGTAACTTCTCCGACAACATTGACGAATTGAGAAACATCGCGACGCTGATTTGATGATGGGTTAAGTCAGTAGTGTTTACAAGGTTATGGTTTTAGACAAATGATGCGATTCGATCGTTTTACTGACCGCGCGCAGGATGCTGCCATGCGTGCGTATGAAATTTTGCAGCGGTACAAGCATACCCAGGTAGATACCGAACACCTCTTTCTGGCCCTGGTCGAACAGACCGATGGCATGGTTCCGCAGATTCTGGATCGCCTGGCGGCGCCTGTCAACGTGATTACGGCCAAGTTGGACGAGGTGCTGCAGGCCGCGCCGCGGTTGACGAACGCTCCGTACAGCGGCGGAGTCTCCCAGGTGTTTATCACCCCGCGCCTGAAGCGCGTGACCGATACGGCCAATGAAGAGGCCAGCCGAATGAAGGATGAGTTCGTCTCCACCGAGCATCTTTTTCTTGCCATTTCGGCCGAACGCAACACGCCCACCGCGCGCATCCTCAAAGAGCATGGCATCACCAGGGAAAGGATCAGCCAGGCGGTGGAGCAGCTGCGCGGGGGGCAGCGCATCACCAGCCAGGCTACCGACAGCCGTTATCGCACATTGGAGAAATTCAGCCGCGATCTGACCAAGCTGGCCGCCGAGGGCAAGCTCGATCCTGTGATTGGCCGCGATGCTGAGATTCTGCGCGTGATTCAGATTCTCAGCCGCCGCACCAAGAACAACCCTGTGCTCATTGGCGAGGCGGGCGTGGGCAAGACGGCGATTGCCGAGGGCCTGGCGCAGAAGATAACGGCGGAGGATGTGCCAGAAATTCTTATGGGCAAGCGCGTGTTGTCGCTCGACCTGGGCGCCATGGTGGCCGGCACGCGTTTCCGCGGTGAGTTCGAGGAGCGCCTGAAAGCGACGATCGAAGAGGTGCAGCGCGCCGAAGGCGAAATCATCCTGTTCATTGATGAAATTCACACCGTGGTCGGCGCCGGCGCGGCGTCGGGCGCGATGGATGCCAGCAATATGATGAAGCCGGCCCTGGCTCGCGGCGAGCTACGCTGCGTCGGCGCCACAACGCCAGACGAATATCGCCAGTACATCGAAAAGGACAGCGCCCTGGAACGGCGCTTCTCCCCGATTTGGGTCGAAGAGCCAAGCGTCGAGGATACGATCGAGATTCTGCGCGGGCTGCGCGACCGTTACGAGGCGCACCACCGCGTGACCATTGATGACAAGGCCTTGATTGCGGCCGCGCGGCTTTCGCATCGTTACGTGGCCGACCGCAAACTGCCAGACAAAGCCATTGACCTGGTGGATGAGGCGGCCGCCAAGCTGCGCGTGGCGTTGTACACCATGCCAGACAACCTCAAAGAAAAGAAAGGCGCCTTGCAAAAGCTTACCGTTGATGAAGAAGCCTCTTGGGCGGCGCGCGATTACGAACGGGCCGCCACCTACAAGGCTGAGCGGCTCAAGCTGGAACAGGAGTTCAACGTAGATCGCACCACCTGGCGTTCGGAAACGGGCCTGGACGAGGTGGTAAGCGATGAGGACATTGCGCAAGTGGTTGCCAGTTGGACGGGCATTCCGCTGACGCAGATGTTGGAAACCGAGGCGCAGAAACTGCTGCGCATGGAAGAAGTGCTGCACGAGCGCATCATCGGTCAGGATGAAGCAATCAACGCGGTGGCCGATGCCATTCGGCGGGCGCGCAGCGGACTCAAAGACCCACGGCGGCCCATCGGTTCGTTCATCTTCCTGGGCACCAGCGGCGTGGGCAAGACCGAGCTGGCCAAGGCGCTGGCGGCCTTCATGTTTGATGATGAAGATGCGCTGCTGCGCATTGACATGAGCGAGTACCGCGAGGCGCACACCGTCAGCCGTTTGCTGGGCGCGCCGCCCGGCTATGTGGGATACGAGGAGGGCGGGCAGTTGACCGAGGCTGTGCGTCGGCGCCCTTACCGCGTGATCCTCTTCGACGAAATCGAGAAGGCGCACCCGGAGGTCTGGAATGCCCTGCTGCAGATTCTGGAAGATGGGCGTTTGACCGACGGACAGGGTCGCACCGTAGACTTCCGCAACACGGTCATCATCATGACCTCGAACATCGGCACGGCCTATGCCAAGAAGGGCGGCGCGTTGGGCTTCGTTCGTCCAGAGAGCGGCGCGGGCGATGCCGCGGAGACGCGCGAACTGCACAATCAGATCGAGCGCGGCTTGAAGCAGACTTTCCGCCCCGAATTCTTGAATCGCATTGACGAAGTGATCATTTTCGAGCCCCTGAAGCTGGAGCACGTGGTTCGGATTGTGGACATCCAGGTCAAGGATATCGCTTCTCGGCTGGTGGAGCAAGGACTGACCATTGATCTCAGCCTGGCGGCGCGGCGCTGGCTGGCCGAGAAGGGTTTCGACGCGCAGTTTGGCGCGCGGCCGCTGCGCCGCGCCCTGCAGCGCTATGTGGAAAGCCCCTTGAGTAAGAAACTTCTCCAGGGTGAATTCAAGGCCGGCGATGTAGTCTACGTGGATGTGGATTCAACGGGCGGGGAGGAACTGGTCTTTAGCAAGCAGCCTGAACAGCCGATTGCAGTTGATCTTTCACCCTTCGTAGCGACCGGCAGCATCTGAAATCACATAACAGACCCATGATAACGACATCGAAATGGAGTGTTTGTTATAGGTCTGTTATACCAACGGGATTGACATTTCGGCCGGGTGCGTGTATGATAGCTACGTAAACTCTTAATCGAGTTTGCGACCAGGGCAGAGGAGCGGGGGACTTCTGCCCTGGTTCTTTTTTGTCCAGATTTGCAGCCGCCAAATGAGTGAGGGCGCAAGGGCGTTCCCCGGCTAACCGGCATCGCGCTCCTGAAGGTGAATGTCCGGCGGCGCGCCCATCAGGTGTGATGTCAATCGCTTGCCTGCTCGCCCAGGGCCACAGCAATTTGTCCGGCTACCCGCGCGTTGTTCTCCAGCAGCGCCAGGTTCGTGCGCAAACTGGCCTCTCCGGTCAATTCACTGATGCGCGCCAGCAGAAACGGGGTAATCGCCTTGCCCCTGAGCCTGGCCCGATCCGCCTCGCTCAGCGCCTGCTGAATGGCCGGTTCGATCAGCGACGTCGGCAGTTCGGCGGCGGCTGGCGCCGGCACGCACACCAACAAGCCGCTGGTCATTCCCAATTGCCGCTTGGCCCGCACAATGGCTGCCACCTCGGCCGGCGAATCGACGCGTGCGTCAACCGGCAAGCCGCTCTCACGGCTGTAGAAGGCCGGGAACTGATCGGCGCCATAGCCCAGCACCGTAACGCCGTGCGTCTCCAGCCATTCCAGGGTGGCCGGCAGATCGAGAATGGCCTTTGCGCCCGCGCACACCACCGTCACCGGCGTTTGCGCCAGTTCTGGCAGGTCAGCCGACACATCGAATACCGTTCCCCGGTGGACGCCGCCAATGCCGCCCGTGGCAAACACCTCGATGCCAAAATGATGAGCGATGAACATCGTGCTCGCCACCGTCGTAGCCCCGTCCAGTTTTTGCGCCACCACGATCGGCAAATCTCGGCGACTCACCTTGCGCACCGTCTTCGCGGTTGCCAGGTAGTGCAGCTCAGCATCGGTCAACCCGGCGCGCAGTTCACCCCTGAGAATGGCCACGGTGGCCGGTTCCGCGCCCTGTTCGCGCACCTGCGCCTCCAGCCGCCGCGCCAGCCTCAAATTGTGCGGATAGGGGAGACCATGGGCAATCACGGTGGATTCGAGCGCGACACGCGGCAGGGCGCCCGCTACAGGTTGGGTCTGAGGTTGGACACTCAAGTCAATACTCCTTTTATTGGTAACGAATTGATGACAAGTGTAACACAACTTCAGACACGAAGCAAAGCGCGCCCAAACTCGGCTGCAATTTCAGAATGAAGCGCACATCCGATCACAAAGGAGCATGGCGACATATCGAAGCCGACGCCAGGCGCGATTCCTCTGCGCTCTCTGTGACCTCTGCGGTGAAAACCTGATTACATAAGGAGCACGGCGACATATCGAAGCCGACGCCAGGCGCGATTCCTCTGCGCTCTCCGTGATCTCTGCGGTGAAAAACCGGGTTAGGTTTGGAGTTGCTGCAAACACGGGGAGCGCGGGCGAATCTTTGTCGGCTGTGGTTTTTTGTTTTGACATTTCGCGTCATCGCCTTTACAATGAATCTGCCAGCGGCAAAGAGGCCTTCTTCCGAACGTGCTCCTACGGGCAACGGTTGTTCACCGCGCTTACGTTCTTCGGCGGTCTGTTGCGTTTTCAGGGCCTCTTTGGCGTACCGCCAGGTTACGCAGGGGGCTTTTTTCTTGCTCCGACTCGACAATGGTCAAACCTGTCTGCCGCCTGGTTCGTCATCGCTTATCTTGTTTTGTGCGAAGAAAGATGCAAGGAGGAAAGAAATCGCATGTTGGGACATCTGAACTTGACGACATTCGAGACGGTCTCTCTGTGGGGCGTCCTGGTCGTCGCTGTCTTGGGCTTGGCCTATGCCATTTTCCTGCGCCGGCAGGTTCTGGCTGAAGACAAAGGCACTGCCAAGATGCAGGAAGTGTGGGAAGCAATCAAGCAGGGCGCGGACGCCTACCTCGGGCGGCAATTGCGCAGTATTTTGCCTTTTATCGGTCTGTTGACCATTGCACTCTTCCTGAGTGTCTATATCGTGCCGCCCTCGGCCGAGGCTCAAGAACGTTTCCCCGGCATGGACGTCAACTCGTTGAAGCTGCTCATCGGTTTTGGCCGCGCCATCGCCTTTATCATGGGCGCCGGCTTCAGCCTGGCGGTCGGCCAGATCGGTATGCGCATGGCCGTCGAGGCCAATGTGCGCGTGGCCGCTGAATCGCGCAAGAGCTTTGGCGGCGCGCTGCGCATCGCCTATCGCGCCGGCACCATCACCGGCATGTTGACCGATGGCCTGGGCCTCTTCGGCGGCACGATCATCTTCATGATCTTCGGCGTGGCGGCGCCCGATGCCTTGCTGGGCTTCGGTTTTGGCGGCACGCTCCTGGCGCTCTTCATGCGCGTGGGCGGCGGCATCTACACCAAGGCGGCTGACGTTGGCGCGGACCTGGTGGGCAAGGTGGAGCAGGACATACCGGAAGATGATCCGCGCAACGCCGCGGTGATTGCCGACCTGGTCGGCGACAACGTAGGCGACTGCGCCGGTATGGCAGCCGACATCTTCGAGTCGTATGAAGTGACCATCGTTTCCGCGTTGATCCTGGGCCTGGCCCTGGTCGCGACCACCGATCAAATCAACTGGATCATCTATCCGCTGCTGGTGCGCGGCATTGGCGTCGTTTCCTCGATCATCGGCACCTACCTGGTCAAGTCTGGCCCGGGCAAGTCGGGCAATGCCATGGCGGCCATCTTCCGCGGTTTCTTGACCTCGGCCGCCATCTCCACCGTGCTCTTCATGATTGTCGCCTTCTTCTACATGCAGAACGTGCCCGGCGGCTGGTGGAGACCCTTCCTTTCGACCAGCGTGGGCGTCTTGCTGGCGATCGTCCTGGACCGCCTGACCGACTACTTCACCGGCACCGAAGCGACGCCTGTGCGTGAGATTCGCGCCTCAACGGGCGGCGGCCCGGCCACCACGATCT
Source organism: Anaerolineae bacterium (assembly GCA_041918575.1). GTDB lineage: Bacteria > Chloroflexota > Anaerolineae > SSC4 > Amarolineaceae > Amarolinea. The sequence continues at coordinate 8,466 of JAYRVL010000113.1, forward strand.
TATCCGGCCTGGCTGTCGGTTATGAGTCCAGTGTGTGGGCGGCGCTCGTGATTGCGCTCACCATCCTGGCTTCAGTGGTGATTTACTCTGGCATGGGCGTGGCGTATATCCTCTACGGCGTGGCCCTGACCGGCATCGGTATGCTGACCCTGACCGGCAACAATGTGGCGATGGACTCCTTCGGCCCCATCTCCGACAACGCCAACGGCATTGGCGAAATGGCCGGCCTGGACAAGGACGCCCGCCAGATCATGGCCGACCTGGATGGTGTGGGTAACACCACCAAAGCGATCACCAAGGGTATCGCCATCGGTTCGGCTGTCATCGCGGCGGTCTCGCTCTTTGGCTCGTTCATCACCGACGTCTCCAAGATTGATCCCACCGCCCTGGTCAATGGCATCCGTATCTCAGAGCCCAACGTTTTCATCGGCTTCCTGATCGGCGGCGCGGTGCCGTGGCTTTTCTCGGCCCTGGCCATCAAGGCCGTGGCGCGTGCAGCCGGCCTGATCGTGGAAGAGGTCCGGCGCCAGTTCAAGATTCCGGGTCTGATGGAAGGCAAGGTCAAGCCCGACTATCGCCAGGCCGTGACCATCTCCACGGTAGCTGCGCAGAGCGAACTGGTCAACCTGGCCGTGCTCGCCATCGTGACCCCGGTGATCGTGGGTTTGGCGCTGCAGGTAGAGGCGCTGGGCGGTTTCCTGGCGGGCATCATCCTGTCCGGTCAACTGCTGGCGGTTTTCATGGCCAGCGCGGGCGGCGCGTGGGACAACGCCAAGAAGACGATCGAAGATGAGCCGCGCAACCTGGCGAAGAACACCGGCAAGGGGTCCGAGCGTCACAAGGCCAGCGTGGTGGGCGACACCGTGGGCGATCCGCTGAAGGACACCGCCGGCCCTGCGCTCAACCCGATGATCAAGGTGATCAACCTGGTCAGCCTGATCATTGCGCCGATCATCGTGCAGTACAAAGAACTGAACCTCGTCACCGGCATCATCATCGTGGGCGGCCTGATCATCGTCGGCTGGGCCGTGCAGCGCAGTCGCAAGGGCGGCAACTTCGCCGGCGTCACCGCGGCCGTGGAGCACAAGGGCGGGAAGAAGTAATAGTCGGTAGGGCGCGGGCTGGTTGCAGCCTGCGTGTCCGCAATCACAACGGGGAGAGTCGTTCGACTCTCCCCGTTTGCTTTCGTCTGTTACAAGACTGTGACAAAGTATTAAGGATCGAGAGATAGATTTGTTCTATTGCATGGGCGTCGCATGGGCGCCCGGTAGTGAGCGCAACATGTTGGGAACATGGGCAGCGGGCGAGATGCCCACTGTCCCAGGGTGTGACGCTCTCCCCGGTGTTTTTTGTACGGTTCTGCTCTCTGCTATAATCGAATGGTTCTGACCGATGATGCCGAAAAAGATTCTTGTTGTTGACGATGACCAGGCCATTATTCACGTTCTGTCTGTTCTATTGACAAGAGCGGGTTACGTTGTGGTATCTGCACAGAACGGGCAGGAATCTTTGGCCGTATTGACTATGCAGCAGGTTGATCTGGTTGTTCTTGATATCATGCTCTCCGGCATGGATGGGCTAGAAATCTGTCGTCGTGTACGGAATGCCGAGCAGTATGTTCCGGTGGTGATGTTGACGGCGCGCGATGAATTGACTGACAAACTGATTGGTATCGAGGCTGGCGCTGATGTTTATTTGACCAAGCCTTTTGAGCCGCGTGAGTTGCTTGCTCATATCAAGGCGCTCTTCCGCCTACTGGAGCATGCCCATGACCGTCGCAACGTGCGAGAGTTACCCCTGGTTTGTGGACCATTGACAGCCTGGCCTTCGCAACGGCGTATCGAACTACACAATCAACCACTCGACCTGACTCCCACCGAACAAGAACTGCTTCTGTGTTTATTGCGTGATCCGGGACGCGCCTTCGGTCGAGAAACACTCTTGCGCCAGGTCTGGGGTTACGCGTACGATGGTGATTCACGCACAGTAGACGTTCATGTTCAGCGCCTGCGCGCCAAAGTGGAGACCGATCCTGCACAACCCGAGCTCATTCGCACTGTACGAGGGTTTGGGTATCGCCTGGTCACTCCTGAGGAACTGGAAAAAAACGGATCGCCGGGATTCTCCCCGTGATAATCTTACTTGAGCTAAGGACCGTATTGGTCTTCCTGTTGTTGATTTTTGCCCTGGCTGCATGTGTCGGCGCGTGGTGGCAATGGCATAGGCACCTAACCACCGCTCACGTTGCACGAACCCTGTCAAACACGATGTTCGACCTTGCGCCTATCGGCGTTCTCCTATTCCGAACCTCGCAGGACTGCCACTATGTCAATGCTGCTGCCCATCGCCTGCTAGAACTTCCAACGACGCCCTTTGCACTAACGAACCCGGACGGTGCATCCTGGATGGCACTGCTGCGTCACGATGTGTTGGAAACCCTTCACTCACCAAATTCCAGAGGTTCCACGCGTCAGCTTACGTTGCCATCAATCCGTCGTATTCAATGGGAGATACAACGATATGCTGAAGGATGCGTTGTGTTTGTCACGGATGTCAACGTTACTTGGCAAGTGAGACAAACTTATCATGCTTTTGTCAATAGCCTGGCGCATGAGTTACGGACCCCTCTGACCTCTATTTTAGCTCACTCCGATCTCTTGGATGATGCGGAAATGTCGCCTTCTGGTCGCGAAGCTTCCAGAAAGGTCATTCAACGAGAAACCAGGCGACTGATGCGGCTGATACAGGGAGCTGTCGAACTCATTCGTTTGGAGATGACGACCGATCTGACCCAACAGCCGATAGATTTGGTTGTGTTGGCTGAAGGGGCGGTTGCCCAGATGATTCCCCTGGCAGAGCAACGCGAAATCGACTTGTCGTTTCGTGTTGCAACACCCTTACCGCGAACCCTGGGCGATGCGGACCAGCTCATGCGTGTTTTCTTGAATATTCTCGACAATGCCGTGAAGTACAGCCGTCCGGGTGATCGGGTGAATGTTGTTTTGAGCCGCGACGAAACTGGAATTATTTGTGCGATCAGCGATACAGGGCCTGGCATTGCTACAGAGCATTTGCCTTTTGTTTGTCAACGACTGTATCGTGGTCGCCACGATATGGAGGGAAGCGGGCTTGGCCTCGCGCTTGCCCAGGAGATATTGCATAAGCATCAGAGTAGCCTGGATATTCAGAGCCGGACAGACGGGCCTACGACTGGCACCACCGTTCGCTTCGTCTTGATGCCCGCTGTGGATCCGTAAATTTGTACCGGGGGATGACATCATGAAAACTCGATATATTGTGTATGGATTGATTTTTATTGGATTTTGTAGTGTCATCTTTTTCATGGCACACACCTTGGGTTATGTCATGATCGCGCCGTCATCTTCGATTGACCAATTGGCATGGCCGCGCGTATCACTCGTTGCAGAATCAACTAATGCGCCTTCATCTCTCCAGATTGTTATTTCCGATATTGTTCCGTGGTCCAATGTATTGCTTACTCTCAATGATCGTCCATTGGTAATTGACGCCTGGCACGAGAACCCTGGTTTGGAAAGTTGGACCTGGATTTGGCGCACTACCGTTCCTTCGGAACGAGACTATCAATTGGTCTTCTACCATGATTGTCATACAGGCTGTATGGAATGGACCCGTCTATCATTTCCGTCTGCCAGGGTGACGCCGACACCGGCACTCATGCTACGACCAACGAAACTCGGTGTCGTTTTTGCCAACCCACTGCGAAACTGGCATCAGCGCAGCGGATGGGATGTGGAGTTGACCTTCGTCGCCCAGACAAACCCCGGCTATACGATTGACGAATTGGCAACTCGTATCCAACGTGCAAACGAACAAGGGCTGCGCGTGCTCGTACGTGTTGACTACCAGAAAGGGCAGAGCATTCCCCCACGTGAGAATGAGGTCGCATTGGCTGAATACTTGGTTTACGTTCGTCGTTTAGCGCGTGATGCTCGTTTGCGCAACGTCTATGCGTTCATCATTGGCAGTGGTTATAACGAACAGGGTAGTAATGAACTGACGACCGGCTACGAGGTGACCCCTGATTGGTATGCGCGCGTTTTCAATGGGCATGGTGTCGCGATGACTCGCACAGACAATGTTGTGCAGATCATACGCCAGGAGCATTCGAGCGCTCGCATCCTGGTTGGCCCAGTGCGCCCCTGGAACACTGATCAAGATGGAGAATTGGCATGGTCGAGTGATGCCCCCTGGCTGAATTACATGAACACGCTTGTTTACGCAATAAGCCAGACAGCACAAGAACCGCCCAGCCGTCGCCCACCAGGTCTGGCTCGGCTGCGTCAACCTGCAAACCGAAAACCGCTTGCAGCCAATTGTCTACAAAAGGGTGGTA
>JAYRVL010000114.1:0-3056 GCA_041918575.1 Anaerolineae bacterium
ACGGTTCATGATTTCTGACACGCGCTGCGCAGAGCCGATGAAAGGTTCCAACGCTTTGCGCGTTAAGCCACGACTTTCCAAATAGTATTCCAGCGCCGCCACAGGCGAGGGCTGAGGAATGGCAAAGTGTTCATCTTCGTAGACTTTGACCAGTGTCGCCAGCACATCCAGGCGATCCTCTGCGGGTGAACCTGGCTGCGCATTCATCAGCGTTTCAATTTCCTGGAGAGCTGCCCAATAGTCGTTTTCTATAATGGACGGCAAAAACCAGACAGCAAAATGGCCGAAGTTAAGGTACAATACGGGCCATGCGCAAACACTATACAGCTCAATTCAAGGCACAGACGGTTTGGTTTGATGCAGGCGCCCGTCGTTAGGCTTGGGCGCTAACTTGTGGTAGACTCATAGCAAGACCACATTGTCAGGATACAAACTTGGCCGCATCAATCCAACCGGGTGACTGGCTTGAAGGATCTTTTTGGCAAGGGACCGTTCAAATACTCCATATCGCCTCTCATACGGGCTATGATGTCGTGTCCGTCTATCAACCAGCAGGCGGACCCACCCGCCCCGTGGTGCTCACGCCGGTTGATTGGGCTAACGTTCGCCGCGTATCTCAGGCCGATCATGGTCAACTGCCATTTACCGGCGACCCGCAGCGCTTCCGACTTGGGATTCAGGCGCTGAGACTGTGGTTGGCCCATTCGCTCGACCCCTATGCCGGCTTGAACGCCAGCCGGATTGACCCACTTCCCCACCAATTCGAAGCCGTCTACGAACACCTGCTGGCCCGCCCCGTTGTGCGCGCGCTGCTGGCGCATGACGCCGGCGCGGGCAAAACAATCATGGCTGGGCTGCTCATCAAGGAACTCAAGCGGCGGCAGGGCATCGGCCGGGTGCTGATTGTCGCGCCGGCCGCGCTGACAACCCAGTGGCGCCGCGAACTGCTGACCAAGTTCGGCGAGGATTTCACCGTCGTTTCCAGGGAATATCTCGACCAGGAGCGCCTGGATAGCCTGGATGTCTGGCGCGAGACCAATTTTGCGCTTACGTCGGTTGCGTATGCGCGGCAGAAAAACATCCGCCGCGCGTTGGAAGCGACCGAGTGGGACTTGGTGATCGTGGACGAAGCACACAAGTTGGCCGCTTACCGGCGCCCAAACGGAAGCATCGTGCGCACACAGGCGTATGAGTTGGGCGAGGTGCTTTCACGCCGGGCCACGCACTTCCTGCTGATGACCGCCACGCCCCACAAAGGCGACCCAGAAAACTACCGCCTACTCATCCAATTGGTTGACCCGCAATGGGGCGACGCGCTGGCGCACGGGCCAGGTCCCAACCCAGTGGTCCTGCGGCGCACCAAAGAGGAGATGCGCAAGGCGGATGGGGATAAACTGTACCCTGAACGGATTGTGGACACCATCCCGTTCAACCTGTCGGCCAGTGAGGGGGAACTGCTCGAGCAGGTGCTCAAAGTGGTCAAGAAACGCTTCGAGAGGGCTAAGGCGCTCAACCGACAGAGTGCGGCCTTTGCCCTGATTATGCTCTCGCGGCGGCTGGCCTCCAGCCCGTATGCGCTGAAGAAATCATTGGAGAACATGCGCGCCGCGGCTATGCGCCGCCGCCGGATGACGGAAGCGCAGGATGGGGAAAACATCGAGGACTGGGACGACCTGACAGAATCCGAACGCTGGACGATGGAACGACGCGCGGAGGAAAGTGCCGCGGAACTGCTCGACGTGAAGCAGATTGACCATCTCATCGAACGCACGACGGCGCTGATTGCGCGCGGCGACCAGCAGAAAATCCGTGAACTGGAAAACGCGTGCCGTTTGTGGGTCAAAGAACGCGGCGAACAGTTGATTGTCTTTACCGAGTTCAAGGCTACGCTTGACCACCTGCTGGACTGCCTGCAAGCGTGGGAAATCTCCGCCACCTGCATCCACGGCGGCATGGAACTGAATGAGCGCCGACAGGCGGAGAAGGAATTCTGGGCGGGCAAGGCGCGCGTGTTGGTGGCGACCGAGGCGGCGGGCGAAGGGATCAACCTGCAATGCTGTCACGTCATGGTCAACTTCGACCTGCCGTGGAACCCCACCCGGCTGGAACAGCGCATGGGGCGCATCCACCGCTACGGGCAGAAGGCGCCGGTAGTCTATATTTTCAACCTGCTGGCGCGCAACTCGATGGAAGATGAAGTCAAGCAGGCGCTGCTCGATAAACTCAAGCAAATGCGCAAAGACCTGGGCGACAAGGTCTTCGATGTCGTCGGCGAAGTGCTGCTCAGCCAATCGCTGCGCGCCATTTTTGACCGGTTGGCGCTGGGCGAGGCGAACGCCATGGAGCAGGCGCGTCAGATGATTGACGGGGTGGAACCCCAGATTCGGCGGGTGATCGAAACGGAGAAACAGGCCGGGTTCACATCCAATCCGCTGGACGTGGCAAATTTCCAACGCAAGCAATCCACCTTCCGGGCGCTGCGCCTCAGCCCCGAAGCAGCCGAAGATTTCTTTCGTCAAGCCATCCCTGTTCTGGGCGGGGTGCTCAAAGAGACGCGCATCCTGACGCCGCAGGGCAACTTCCCTGCCTTCCAGGTCGTCTTGCCGCCTGAAATTGCCGGCAGACACGCAGCGCGCCTGGCGGTATCGTTCTGGTCACCGGTGTGCTCGGATGATGATACCGACCCAGCCGCGGTTCTGTTTATTTCACCCGGTCACTGGTTGTTTGAAATGCTGATTCAGAAGGTCGCCGCGCTGTGCCAGCCTGACCTGGAGCAGGGCGCGGTGTTCTACGATCTTCATCCGGATACCACTCACCCGTACCTGGTCTGGTTTGCCAACGCATCCATTCAGGATGGACGCGGCCGGCGCATGGGTGAACTGCTGGCCGCGCTGCGCCACCAGGCCGATGTGGAGCAGGTGCGCAAACTGCCCGCGGAGGTGTTGGATGGTTTCGCGGCCGGCGCGGCGCCCACGGCCAAGGACGCGATCCACCAGGTGCAACCGATGCTGGCCGCGCAGGAGGCGGTACTGGAGCAATGCCTGAACCAGCACTTC
>JAYRVL010000115.1:0-5533 GCA_041918575.1 Anaerolineae bacterium
AACAGGATTGACAGGATATTCGAACTCTCGCGCTAGAATCAGGGCCTTAGCTTCGTCCAAGCCCTCGGGGGAGAACAGGATTGACAGGATATTCGAACTCTCGCGCCGATAGTTTTGCACCCCACAGAGCAAGAACCCTGTTCATCCTGTCCAAATCGGCCTGCAAGGGTGAGCAGTTACGTTTTCTGACAGAATTGACACCTTGCCAGATGCCAGGTTCATACACCCTTAATGTTGACCCGTTATCCTGATTATCTGTCAAGGGGTCATCGAGGTTGAAGAACAAACTATTCTTATCTTTTCTTGTTGTTTCGTTCGTGCTGACGGCCCTCATGGCCGGCCTGGCGACTTTTCCCAATTCTGTGTCGGCCGGCGCAGCGGCCGCACGTCAGCCGAACACAGGCAATCCGCCGCTCAACGATGGGCCGCAGCCCGCAGCCCACGCTATTTCTCCGGGCATCTACGCGTTCGAGGACTTCAGCCATCTCGACCCGCGGCGTTTTCCGATCAAGGGCAGCAACATCATCTTCGAATGGAAATATCTCAATCCCGCGCCTGGCGTCTACGATTGGAGCGGCATTGACAGTTGGCTGCAAACCGAAGCCGGCTGGGGGTTGCCCGGCGGCATGGGCATTACCACCTATTCGGGCATTTGCTGCGGCGGCAACATGGCGCCGCACTGGGTTTTTGTCGAACACCCCAGCGCCCGCCTGACCTGTGACCAGGGCTGGATCATTCCCAAAACCTGGGACGCCGCGTACCAGGCCGCGTACGGTGAGTTCATTCAGGCGCTGGCCGCTCGCTACGATGGCGATCCGCGCCTGGCCTGGGTGGAGATGGGCGTCGGCACGTTCGGCGAAACGCATCCGACCGACGCCGATTTTCAGGCCTGCGCCGCAGCCGCCGGCCTCACCTCTGACCTGTGGGTGCAGGCGGTGGAATCCATCACCGACCTCTACGCCAACGCCTTTCAGCGCACGCCCCTGCTGCTGCAAATGGCGTCTGTCTTTCAGCATGACACCGAGCGCCGCCAGTTTGCGGATTACGCGGCCAGCCGCGGCATCGGCCTGAAGCACAACGGCCTGCTGCCCGACAACGACGGCGTGGTTTACGATAACCCCGCCTACAGCTTTTATCAAGCCGGCGCGTTCGACCTGATGAAAAAATGGGGCGAGCGCGTGCCCATCGGCTGGGAAAGCTATGACTACCTGATCACCGGGCTGACCGGCGCCACCTGGGGTATCTTCAACGGCCTGGACAAACACGCCGATTACATGGTCCTGGCCAGCGACATCACCACGGACCCCAATCGCCGCGCCATCCTCGATTTTGCCAACGACCACCTGGGGCGCAGCCTGCTGGACACGCCCAGCGTGTGGGTGGCGCTGCGCGAAACCGAACGAACCTGGTTCCCCGATCGCGGCAATTTCGAGTTCTGGCTGTGGCAGAACAACGACGCGCCCGGCGGCCGCAGCGTTCCCCTGTGGAACAGCGGGCCTGAGCCGCAGGGCCGCTACACCCGGCGCACCGATGCCCCCGCCAACCCTTACCTGTATTTCGATATTGCAGATGGCTACGTGGCCCTGCACAGCGGCGAGACCCTTGACATCAGCGTGACCTACCTGGACACCGGCACGGACACCTGGGAACTGGAATACCCCACCGCCGCCGCGCTCTACCAGGGCGCAGGACAGGTGCATAAAACCAATTCATCCACCTGGAAAACCGTCACGTTCACGCTGACGGGCGCCAGTTTCAACAACCAGCAGCCGGGCGGCGGCGAGCATTCGGGCAGCGACTTTCGCCTGCACAGTCGCGGGGACGGCAACGAGACAATCCATTTCGTGCAGGTCAAACCGCACAGCGCGGTCACGCCGCCGCAGACGGTATCGCTCACCCTACAGCAGGGGCGACCGCTCGATGACGGCCAGCCGTATGTCGGCAGTCGTGACGCCACCCTCAGCGCGGCCTTTGCCACGCGCAATTTTGGCGCCAACGATGTGCTGGGCGTGCGCGGCAGCAACACCGGCGTTGGCCTGCTGGCCTTCGATATGGCCACGCTGCCCAAAGATGCACCGGTCGTCGTGGCGACTCTGCGTCTGTATGTGGCCGGACGCACCGCGCCAGGCGAGATCACCCTCCAGGCCAGCCGGCTGCTGCGCCCCTGGGCCGATCGCTACGTCACCTGGCAGCAGGCCGCGGCCGCTTCCCCCTGGGCCGAGCCAGGCGCCAACGGTTTGGGCACAGACCGCCGGGCCGCGCCGGAAAGCAGCGCCCCGGCCGGCGATACCGCCACCTGGACTGAACTGGATATCACCGCCGCGGTGCGCGCCTGGCAGGCCGATCCACTCACCAATCGCGGTCTCGTGCTCTTCGAAGAAGGTGACAACGCGATCCAGGTCAATTTTGCCAGCGCCGAATGGCCCCAGCTCGAACAACGACCGCAGTTGATCATCCGCTACGTGCCGCCCAACGGCGCTTCCACACCGACGCCCACGCCCACCGTCACCCCCACCAACACCGGCGCAGCGCCCACCGCCACCGCCACGCCCACTCCTACGCCCCGTGTACGCACCCTGCAGCAGGGACTCAGCGGTTACAGCGGCGTTCTTGACACCTACATCAGCAACTGGAGCCCGAACGGCATCTTCGAAGGGCAAACGAAGCTGGCGGTGCGCCATCCTGATGAATTTGCGGCCCTCATTTACTTCGACCTCGCGGGTCAACTGCCGGCCAACGCCCAGGTTCGCAAGGCGGAGCTGAAGCTCTTTTCGACCGCGGCCACGGTGGACACCGGATTCTACCTGCGCGCGTTCGATCTGTATCGCGACTGGGCGATTTGGCAAGTCACGTGGCAGCAGGCGCGCAATGGAATTCCCTGGGGACTGCCGGGCGCCAACGACACCACGTCGGACCGCTCGCCCGATGCCGAGGATTGGGGTCATGTCTTCGGCGCCAACGCCTGGGCGCGGTTGGAGCTGACCGAGATCGTGCAGCGCTGGGTGCAGAATCCCGGCAACAACCGCGGCCTGGTGCTCAAATCGTTCGCCAATCGCAACGTGCAGTACGACTTTGCCAGCAGTGAATGGCCGGACATCACCTATCGCCCTAGCCTGCGCATCGAATACCTGCTGCCGGGCGACATGCCCACCGCGACGCCAACCGCCACGGCCTGTGTGGCTTGCACGCCGACCGCGACGCCTTCTCCCACGCGCACACCCACCCGCACCTTCACCCCCACGCGCACGCCGACGCCTGGCCCCACCGCCACGCCGACAGCCACGCCCACCGTTGGCCCCAGCGCCACACCCACCCCGTCGCCCACCATCACCCCGACGCCCACGCGTACATCCACGCCGACCGCGACGCCCACGCGCACCCCCACGTCCACGCCGCAGCCAACCGCCACGATCACCACAGTGGTGCTTCAGCAGGGTTCGAATGGCTACGGCGGCACGGCCGATGCCACGCTGCACAGTTGGTATCCCGGCAGCAACTTCGGCGCGGCGCCTGGCCTGATCCTGCGCACAGGCGACGGTGCGCACGCCGCGCTGGCCTTCGACCTCAGCGCCCTGCCCGGACTGAACGCGGCCGCGGAGATCATCAGCGCCCAGTTGGAGATTTACGCCAGCAGTCAGAGCAACAGCGCCGGCCAGACCCTGACCGCCTACGCGCTCCTGCGCGGCTGGAATGAAGGGGCCGTCACCTGGCTGGCGCCGCGCGCTGGTGAAACCTGGCAGGCACCCGGCGCCAGCGGCGCGGCCGATCGGAGCGCCGCGGCGCTGGCCGTGGCGCAGACGGCCGGCGTGGGCGCCTGGGTCAACTTTGGCCTGACCGCGGCCGTGACAGAGTGGGCGGCCAATCCAACCAACAACCACGGTGTGCTGATCACGGCCGGCAGCGCGACCCAGGTGGAATGGAGTTATGCCAGCGCGCAGGCGGCAACGACTGCGCAGCGCCCTCGCCTCACCATCACCTATCGCCCACGGGCCGCGCTGTCGCAAACGACGACGATTCAGAACAGCGCCGGCGCCAGCCTCAACCAATGGTTCCCGGACACCAACTACGCCAATGACGCCATGCTCAGCCTGCGCGCGCCCGCCATTGCCAGCGCGCTCCTGCGCTTCGATCTGACCGGCGCGCTGCCCAGCGGCAGCGCGATTGTCAGCGCCACGCTGGCCCTGTATGCGGACAGCAGCACCAATCAGTTCCCGCTGACCGGCGGGGTCTTCCAGGTGCTGAGACCGTGGGTTGCCAACGAAGCGACCTGGAACCGGGCCAGCGCGGCCGCGGCCTGGCAGGTCGCCGGCGCGCAGGGCGCCGCCGACCGTTCGTCACCGGCGGCGGCCAGCACGGAGGTCAACGGGGTGGGGCGTTGGTTCACCTGGGATGTCACGAGCCTGGTGACGACCTGGCAGCAGACGCCTGCCGCGAACCTGGGCCTGCTGATGGAAGCCAGCGGCCAGGCGCAGGTACAGTACAACCTGGCGTCGCCTCTGTGGGGAGTGCCGTCGCAGCGGCCCAAGCTCACGATCGTGTACCTGGCGCCGTAGGAACCAGGCGCTGGATTTTTTGCCGTGAATTACACGAAATGGCGTGCGAATCTACGTACTCGCGAGCGCGTACCTTGTAGCGATCCGGCGCGCCGGCGTGGTGGCGGCGGTAGAGAGCCAGGTCGTCGGTATCGAAATAGAGCGTGCGGTAGCGGCTGAGCGGCTGCCCAGTCACCGCCAGGACGCGGTAGGCGCTGCGCAGTTCAGCCAGTACAGGCAGCAGCAGGCGCTGGGGCAGCAGGTATTTGATTTCTGAGCGGTCGAGCAGACTGGCGTTCGCCATCTGCGCCAGGGTGATCGGCTCGAAGGTCGTCAGCAGCTCGCGCAGCGCCGCGGGTGTGGGCGGCGTCAGCGGCGCCAACGCCCGCCGTTGTGCATCTGCGGCCAGCATCGCCGGCCCGGATGATTCCATCATCGTCAGCATCGTCAGCATCGTCAACTCCAGAAAGCGGCAAGAATGGGATGAAGCGCATCGGCATCCTCATCACGTGCTGGATGATGCATTCCTGGCCTGAAACGATGCTAAGCCAATCCTGTGTATTTGCTGAGAATGGGCAGGGCTGTATTGCGATGGACGCGGACTCGTGGTAGAATGAGAACAGTGTCAGTTGATTTGCGCCTGGATATGCGTGCCCATGTGGTGTCGGGAGTAGCAGGAGGCCCCCGGCCATGAGTAAATCAACCGGTTCCAGTTCCAAACCGATCCTCACCGTTGTCGAAAAGCAGGCTCTACGCGATTGGCTGGTCCTGCATGAGTTTCGCGCGAACCCGTTCGATGTCCGTGTGGCCGAACAGGAAGCGAAGCGCGAACCGTACCTCCACACCTATTTTATTTCCACGCCCTATTATGATGAGATCCGCGAAGCCCAGACCCTGATTGTTTACGCGTCACGTGGCTGCGGCAAAAGTGCGCATCGCATCATGGTCGCGCGCGATTGCCGGCCCTACAACCCGTCGTCCACCACGCTGGGGGTTGAATA
>JAYRVL010000116.1:0-3015 GCA_041918575.1 Anaerolineae bacterium
ATTTTGTGGGACAACACCGTGTCCGGCAAAACGGACACCTTCGAAAAAATCATCTACATGCACCGTAATTCGATCTACGGCGAGTAGGCAAGGAGAAATGTGATCCATGAAACTCGTGCAAATTACGGTGGGCATCATCGCCACCATTGTCACCCTGGCCATCCTGCTGTTCGTCGGTCTCGATGAGCCGAACCGCATGACCACAGAAGAAGCCTCCCAATTGGGTAAGTCCGTCGAGGAAGGCGCGCTGTTGTTCGGCGAGTACTGCAAGCCGTGCCACGGTCCGCAGGGCAAGGGCATCGAGGGCCTCTGCCCGCCGCTCAACGATCAGTACTTCTTCTCCGGCCGGCTGAAGGACGTGGGCTATCCCGGTTCACTGCGCGACTATGTCAAGTCAACCATTGCCGGCGGCCGCCTGGTTTCCACCCGGCCCAACCTCTACGCCGGCTCCATGCCGCCGTGGGCGCAGGACTTTGGCGGCCCGCTGCGGCCCGACCAGGTTGACAATCTCACCGATTTCATCCTGAACTACGAGAAGACGGCCGGCCAGGAGATGGGCATGCCCACGCCGACGCCGCCGCCGGACGATCCGGTGGCACGCGGTATGGCCATCGTCCTGGGTAAGGGCGCATGCGCCGGCTGCCACAAGATCGAAGGCACCAGCGCGGCCGGTACGCTTGGCCCCGAACTGAGCAAGATCGGCAGCATCGCCGAAACCCGTGTGGCCGGACGGTCGGCCGCAGACTACATCAAGGAGTCCATCGTCAACCCTAGCGCGTTCCTGTCGCCGGGCTTTGCCGACAACCTGATGACCAAGACCTATGCGCAGACCCTGACCGCGGACGAGATCAATGACGTGGTGACCTATCTGTCCACGCTGAAGTAGTCGCCATTGCAGCCGGGGCGGGCGCGCTGCCCACCCCGCTGCTCAAGGGAGATCAAGTCATGAACAGCAAGCGTGTGACCGCTTTACGAAGATTGAGCCTGCGACGGCCTGAGGTCTGGATCGCCCTGGGCTTGCTGCTGGCGCTCCTGGTCGTGGGCGCGGCCGGCGCCCAGGGCGGCGGTGACAAGGCGCGCGGCGCCCAAATCTATGACGCCAACTGCGCGGTGTGCCACGGCCCCGACGGCACGGGCCGCGTCGGCGCCACCCTGTCCAGCGTCTTTTCTTCGATCCAGCCCGATGCCCTGATTCGTCAGACGGTTGCCAACGGTATCTCCGGCACGGCCATGCCGGCCTGGCTGCAGCCCGGCGGACCGCTCACCGAGCAGGACATCAGCGACCTGGTGGCGTTCATCGAAGGGTTGAGCGGCGGCCGGCCAGGCGAATTTCCTACCCCGGCCCTCAAGCAGATCACTCCCATCCCCACTCTGCCCGATGTGGCTGGCGACCCCACGCTGGGCGCCGGGCTGTACAGCGAAAACTGCGCCATGTGTCACGGCGACCAGGGCCAGGGCCGCATCGGCGCACGGCTGTCCAAAGCCTTCTCCGGCATTCGCCCCGATCTTTCGGTGCGCAGCATTATCGTCAATGGCATCTCCGGCTCGGCCATGCCGGCCTGGTCACAGGCCAAAGGCGGCCCCCTGACCGACGCGGAGGTCAACAACCTGACCGCGTTCATCTTGACCCTGGCGCCGGTAGGCGATGCGGCGGCCACAGCCGTTCCTACGCCGGCGCCGGCCCCATCATCGGGCCTGCTGCTGCCCATGTGGGCCGTGGCCGGACTGGTCGGCATCCTCCTGCTGCTGGCGGTCGCGGTGGTCATTTTCGCTCGCGCTTCATAAAAAACCAGCAGACGGCGCAGAATCCGTGTTCATCCGTGTTGATCCGGGTCCAAATCAGGACACGGGTTGGCGCAGATGAACACGGATTTTTTCGCCGCCGAATGAATTCGGGGCGAAGGGGCGTTCCGCCGCGAGGTCGGCCTACGCCGACCGGCATTGTGCCCACGCCGGTTCCTGGTACGCGGATGAACACAGATCAACACCGATGATCAGAACGATCCGTGTGAATCCGTGTTGATGCCCGACGAGCGACGCCAGAGCCACCCCAGACCAATCACGACCCCCACTGCGCTCAACGCCAGCCCCCAACGCCAGGCCGGCGGCCGGAAGCGTAAGAAGACCGCAGTGGTATCTGCGGCGATGGCCACGGCCTGAAAGGCGAAGTTGGCGCGACGGATCGTCAGGCGGCGGCCGGCCTGATCGGTCGCTTCCCAACCGGGATAGAACGGCTGGCTGAGGACGAGATAGGCCGGGCCGCTTGTCCGCACCTGCACATCCAGGCCGTTGGCGACGGTCGCGGCTGTGGCTGCGCCTGGCCGGCCGGCCAGCGCGTCGCCGCCCTCCACCACCACCTGCCGGGCCGGATCGAAATCAGCCCGGTGAATGGCCTGCCAGGCCGCCTCCTGATCGCTGACCACGATGGCCTCCTGGCTGATGATGGCCCGCGGCAGGGCGCGGCGATTGCGGAAGATCGCCAGCTCGCTCGGGCTCTCGCCCGGGCGAGAGCTCGAGCCGTCGAACACCTTCTCGAACTTGCCCCAATCCAGCGTCACATCCTTGCGCGCCACCAGGAATTCGGCATTGAGAAAATCGTAGAGCGGACTGGAGCGACCGGCCGGGCCGATGCCTTCCCAGTAACGCGTCACGTCGGCCAGCGCCAGCGGGTTGACGATGCCCCAGGTGTCCTCCAGGCCGGCGACCAGCGCGGTGTTTGGCAGCCAGAGCTGTTCGATGTCGGTGCGCGCGTCCAGACGCCAGACGCCGGGCTGCTGCGCCAGGAAAGCCAGCAGTTCCGGCTGTTGATACGCGGCCGTGGGGTCCTTGGGACTGCTGTCGAGAGTCGCGCCGGGGCTGCCCAGGTCGAGCAGGATGAGCAGGCAGGCCAGGCCGGCCAGCGTGGTGGGCCGCGCCCAGTTGGCCCGCCGGGCGTGAAAGAGCGCCAGGACCGCCAGCAGCAGCCCGGCCAGCGTGGCGATGCCGATGGCGGCCACCGCGACGCGGATGAAGACC
>JAYRVL010000117.1:0-5398 GCA_041918575.1 Anaerolineae bacterium
GACAGTTTGCCGACACCCAGATGGGAACGCGGCACCGGGCCGCGGTCGGCATCACCGAACAGAACGACGCCCTCTCCATCGTCGTTTCGGAAGAAACAGGAACCATCTCGGTCTCGCGCCACGGTCGCATTGTGCGCCGACTGGACGAGAAACGGCTGCGCAAAATTCTACAGGGTTTCTACGAGCCGCGACGTCAGCCACAAACTGAGCGCTGAAAACTGAGCGCTGAAAACTGAGCGCTGAAAACTGAGTGATAAAAACTGAGCGCTGAAAACAATGAACAGAATTGCTGAGTTCTTCAACAACGTAGGCTCCATCTTGCTGGCGCTCGGCCTGGCCCTGATCGTGTGGATGGTCGCGGTGCAACAGCAAGACCCCCTGGTAGAAAATGTCTATGACCGCCTGATCCCCATCACGCGCATCGGCCCGGATCAGGGCGTCGTGCCGTTTGGCGGCCTACTGGAACGCGTGCAGATTCGTATCCGCGCGCCGCAATCGAGCTGGGCCACCCTCGCGGCCTCCAACTTCACAGCGCAGCTCGATTTGCGCGGCCTCGAAGCAGGTTCCTACAACATCCCCCTCGTAGTAACGAGCAGCGACCCGCGCGTGACGATCATCAGCCGCCAACCCGAAGATGTGTCGGTGGTGCTGGAGCCTTTCATCGAGCGCGACATGCTGGTGCAGACCAACATCACCGCGCAGCCGTCGTTCAGCTACTACATGCCCTCGCCGCTGGCAGTAACGCCGATGACCGTGACAGTAGGCGGCGCCAAGCAGTTGGTGGAGCAGGTGGCCGCGGCGATGGCGCAGGTTTCCCTGGCCAACGTCACCGCGCCGGTGGCCGTGCGCCGCCCGGTCCTGCTGCTCGATTTGCAGGGCGGAGAAATCAGCAATGGCCTGACCGTGGAACCGCCGACAGTGGTGATCTCCGCCACCGTGGAACAGCGCCCCGGCTATCGCGTGCTGCCGGTAGTGCCCAAGCGCACCGGTCAGCCGGCGCCCGGCTATCGCTATACAAGCATTGACGTGGAACCGTCGGAAGTGGTGGTCTATGGCAGCCCCGCAACCATTGACACCCTGCCCGGCTATGTAGGAACGGCCGAGGTGGCTATCGAAGGCGCGGTGGGCGATGTGAGCGAGCGCGTCGCCCTGGAATTGCCTGAAAATGTCTCGGTGGTCGGCGACACCCAGAGCGTCCTGGTGCGCATTCACATCACCCCCCTGGAGGACAGCATCACGATCGGGCGCTCGCCGGTCTTCCTGGGATTGGGCGAGGGCCTGACCGCGACGACCAACCTGAAGCTGGTGGAGATCGTGCTGGCCGGCCCGGTGCCGCGCCTGAATGTGCTGACGCCAGGCGATGTGCGCGTGGTCCTCAACCTGGTCGGTCTGGAGCCGGGACTGCACAGCCTGGAACCGGAAGTCATTGTGCCGGAAGGGCTGCGCGCGGAGAGCGTGGTGCCGCGCACGGTGCCGGTGGAAGTGCGGCTGCTGCCGTCGCCTACCGTCACCACGACTGTCACGATTACAGTCACCGTGACTCCAATCGTAACGACAACGCCGGTGACGCCGCCGAGGCGATGAATGGCGCTGCGGCGCAGGTAATGACGTTGCGGCGCAGGGAATGGCGCTGCGGCGCAGGGAATGGCGCTGCGGCGCAGGTAGAAAAAGAGTGATATGACGAAACCAATTGTTGCCTTAGTCGGGCGACCCAATGTAGGCAAATCCACCCTGTTCAACCGCCTGGTGGGGCAACGCCTGGCGATCGTCGAAGACTTGCCGGGCACCACGCGCGACCGCATCTATGCCGAAGCCCAGTGGACCAGCGTTCCCTTTACCCTGGTGGATACCGGCGGCCTGGAAGCCTTGACCCAGCCCGCGCGCCCGTCGCCAGAACAACCGTCGGCCCTGGCGACCGCGTCCTCGGGCTATGTGCGCGAGATTCGCGAACAGGCGCTCATCGCCGTCCAGGAAGCCAACGTGGTGGTCTTCGTAGTGGACAGCGAAGAAGGCATCACCGCCGGCGATCGTGACGTAGCCGACATCCTGCGCCGCGTGGCCGACAAAGTAGTGCTGTGCGCCAACAAGGCCGACAACGCCAGCCGGCGCCAGGCCGCGGCGGAGTTCTGGGAACTGGGTCTGGGCGAACCACTGGCGGTGTCGGCCATCCACGGCGCCGGTACCGGCGACTTGCTCGACGCCATTGTCGAGCTTCTGCCGCCCGCGGCAGAGCTTAACAATGACGACAATGACGATTCGATCAAGATCGGCATCGTCGGCCGGCCCAACGTCGGCAAGTCCTCACTGCTCAATGCGCTGCTAGGCCATGATCGCGCCATCGTCAGTGAGCTGCCGGGCAGTACGCGCGACGCCATTGACACCGCGCTGACCTATGAGGGGCAGGCCATCACCCTGATTGACACCGCCGGCATCCGCCGCCGCGGCAAGATCGAAGTGGGCATCGAAAAGTACAGCGTCCTGCGCGCGCTCAAGGCCATCGAGCGGGCCGATGTGGTGCTGCTGTTGGTGGATGCCGTCGAGAAAGTCACGGCCCAGGACACCCACGTCGCCGGCTTCATCCTGGAAGAGCGCAAAAGCGCGGTCGTCATCGTCAACAAATGGGACGCCATCGAGAAAGATGAGCATACCATGAACGAGTACCGCGACCAGATGCGCAGCGAGCTGCGTTTCATGGACTATGTGCCGGTGATCTTCATCAGCGCCAAGACGCGCCAGCGCGTCAACACAGTCCTGCCGACCGCGCTGCGCGTGGTGCAGGCGCGGCGAATGCGCATCACCACCGGCGAGCTGAACCGTCTGCTGCGCAGCGCAGTGGATGCCAACCAGCCGCGCTTCAAGGGTGGCCGTCGGCTGCGTTTCTACTTCGCCACCCAGGCCAGCGCCAACCCACCCACCTTTGTGATCTTTGTCAACGACCCGGATCTGCTGCATTTCTCCTACGAGCGTTACCTGGAGAACCAGATTCGCGCGCACTACCCCTTCGAAGGCACGCCCATCAAGCTGGTTTTCCGGGGCAAGGGCAGCGCCGATGATACAGACCTGCTGTGATTTTGCTATGATTTTATCGAGGATGCATGTCACGCAATCGTTTACTTGAACTAAGCCTGCTGGCGGCCCTCGCGGCCGCGTTGACCTTCTTCGGCTACATCGGTTACCAAGCCATTCCCAAACCGACGCCAACCCCGATCCCTCGCCTGACCTTCGACGGCGCGCTGGCCCTGGAGCAGGTTGAGGCCCAAATGGCTTTCGGCCCGCGCCCCACCGGCAGCGAGGCCAATCTGCGCCTGGGCGACGCCATCACCCAGACCTTGCAGGCGCTCGGCTGGCAGACGACCATTCAGGACTTCACCTATCGCAACACCCCGGCGCGCAACATCCTGGCCCACCGCGCCGCCGTGTCAGCGGCAGGGCCGGCGCCAAAGCCAACGCGGAGCAGCGCCAGGCGCCCGCTCGTGCTGCTGGGCGCGCATTACGACACACGCCTGTACGCGGACAACGACCCGGATGTCGGCCGGCGTGATGAACCGGTACCGGGCGCCAACGACGGCGCCAGCGGCGTGGCGGTTCTCCTGGAGCTGGCGCGCAGCCTGGACGCGGCCGCCATGCAAGACGATGTCTGGCTCGCTTTCTTCGACGCAGAGGACAACGGCCGCATCAACGGCTGGGAGTTCATCGCCGGCTCGCGCTTCATGGCGCAGAATCTGCCGATGCCGACGAAGCCCGAGGTGGTGATTGTCGTGGACATGATTGGCGACGCCAATCAGCAGATCTACCTGGAGCGCAACTCGGACGAAAAGTACCAGCAGCAGCTCTGGCAAATCGCAGCCAGGCTCGGTTTCGAGACGACATTCATCGCTCAGCCCAAGTGGACCATGGTGGATGACCACGTCCCCTTCAAGGAAGCGGGAATTCCGGCCGTGGACATCATTGATTTCGATTACCCCTACTGGCACACAACCCAGGATACGACCGACAAACTCAGCGCGGACAGCCTGCAACGGGTAGGGCGCGTGCTGGAGGTTTGGCTCGAAGAGACGAGGTAACGCATGGCCCTGCGACCCGCACATCGCCTTGATCGCATTCCCCCCTACGTCTTTGCCGCCCTGGCTGCCCGCATCCGCACGCTGCAAGCCCAGGGCATGGACATCATTCGCCTGGACATCGGCAGCCCGGATTTGCCGCCGGCCGATTTCATCATCGAAGCCCTCGCCGCGGCCAGCCGCCGGCCCGATCTGCACGGCTATCCCAGCTACACCGGCGCGCCCGCGCTGCGCCGCGCCATCGCCGCCTACTACGACCAACGCTTTGGCGTTAGTCTGCACCCCGACCAGGAAGTCCTGCCGCTGATCGGCTCCAAAGAGGGTATCGTCAACCTGACCGTCGCCTGGCTCGACCCTGGCGACCTGGCGCTCGTGCCTGACCCCGCCTACCCGGTCTACCAGATGGCCGCGTTCATCGCGGGCGGAGAGGTGCATCCGCTGCCATTGGTCGCGGAAAACGGCTACCTGCCTGACCTGGACGCCATCCCGGCCGCGGCGGCGCAGCGGGCGCGGCTGCTGTGGCTGAATTACCCAAACAATCCCACCGGCGCCACGGCCGACCTGGCCTTTTTCGAGCGGGCGGTCCATTTTGCCCGCCGCCATGAGATTTTGCTCTGCCACGATGCCCCTTACTGCGATGTGACCTTCGACGGCTACCGGGCGCCGAGCCTGCTGTCCGTGCCGGGCGCCAAACAGGTGGCGGTCGAGTTCAACTCCTTGAGCAAGTCGCACAACATGGCCGGCTGGCGCGTGGGCATGGCCGTGGGCAATCCAACCGCCATCCAGGCGCTGACCCTGGTCAAAAGCAACGCGGACTCCGGCATTTTTACCGCCATTCAGGAAGCAGCCATCACCGCGCTGACGGGCGATCAGTCCTGGCTGCAGGCGCGCAACGCCGTCTACCAGACGCGGCGCGACCTGGCGCTGGCCGGGTTGGCCGCGGCCGGCATTCAGGCGGAAGCGCCCAAGGCCGGCCTTTACGTCTGGGCAGCCGTGCCGCCCGGCTTCAGCGCGGCCGCCTTCGCCACCCTGCTGCTGGAACAAACGGGCGTCAGCCTGACGCCCGGCTCCGCCTTCGGCGCGCATGGCGAGGGCTTTGTGCGCGTCTCATTGGGTATGGACACCGAGCGCATCCGTGAAGCGATGCGCCGTGTGGGCGCATTTCGTTGGTAACGTCGGCCCCACACGAGGAAATAGAGACCAGAGACCAGGAGACCAGAGAGAGGAAGATCAGGGAGAGAAAGTAGGAAATAGAAAATAGCTGAAGACCACACGAGGAAATAGAGACCAGAGACCAGGAGACCAGAGAGAGGAAGATCAGGGAGAGAAAGTAGGAA
>JAYRVL010000118.1:0-8511 GCA_041918575.1 Anaerolineae bacterium
AGGTCGGCCTACGCCGACCGGCATCGCGTCCACGCAGGTGGACGCCCGGCGGAACGCCCCTCAGGCGCGATTTCAATCGCTCTCACTGCGCCGACGCCCCTCAGGCGCGATTTCAATCGCTCTCACTGCGCCAACGCCCCTCAGGCGCGATTTCAATCGTACAGGAGCATCTTCATCTCTTCGGCGTCCACATTGGACTTGTCCCACCACTTGAAACCGGTGTCAATGGACTTCGGCAGGCTTTCGCCCTTGATCGCCTTGACACAGGCTTCGACGGCCTTGTAACCGATGCCGACCGGGTCCTGCGTGATCGCGCCGCTCATCAGACCGTTGCG
The DNA here is from genome assembly GCA_041918575.1 of Anaerolineae bacterium. Taxonomy (GTDB): domain Bacteria; phylum Chloroflexota; class Anaerolineae; order SSC4; family Amarolineaceae; genus Amarolinea. Next base: position 336 of record JAYRVL010000118.1, read on the forward strand.
CATCGCGTCCTTCTGAATCTTGCCGGCGTCGTAGCCGATGACCACGAGCGAGCCGGCCTTGTTCATTTCCTTGACCGCGTTGACCACGCCGATGGCCGAGCCTTCATTGCCGCCAAAGAAACCCTTCAGATCGGGGTTGGCCGTCATGATCGCCTTGGCCAGGTCGGCGGACTTGGCATGATCGCCGCCGCCGTACTGGACATCAACAACCTGGATGTTGGGGTACTTCTCCTTGATGCGGTTGACAAAACCGTCGCGGCGAGTGATACCCGTCACGCTGGTCTGGTCATGCACAATAACGGCAACCTTACCCGCGCCGCCGATGAACTCGGCCATCTTGTCCGCAGCATACGCGGCCGCGGCGATGTTGTCGGTGGCTGCGGTGGTGACAGGAACGTCACCCTCGACGCCGGAGTCGAAGCCGACCACGGGGATGTTCTTGGACTTGGCTTCGGCCAACTGCGACGCCAGGGCCTTGCTGTCCAGCGCGGCCAGCGCCAGGCACTTGGGGTTCTTGGCCAGCGCGGCCTGCACCATCTCAACCTGCTTATCAACCTGCGCTTCCGTCTCCGGGCCTTCGAACGTGATCTTGACGTTGAGGTCCTTGGCCGCGGTTTCGGCGCCCTGCTTGACAGCCTGCCAGAACTGGTGCTGGAAACCCTTCGAGATCACAGGGATGTAGATATCCCCGGCGGGAGCCGATGTGGGGGCGGCGCCGCCGCACCCGGTCAGCAGCGATGCAACAACCAACAGTGACAGCAAAACGAACCACTTCTTCATACGTTCTCTCCTTCTGTCTACAACGCAACTTATTGTCAAGCCCACAATGGGCCTCAGGGTCGTTCAAACATGAGCATGAGTCGCCCATCGCCTGAGCGCACCCCTAACAACCATGAAAATCGGCCTCACTTCGTCCGGCGCCGCATGATGTCCAGGTACACCGCGCCGATGACAATCAGGCCAGTCACCACCATCTGCCATTCCTGCGGCACCGAACGGATGCGCAGGCCGTTGGTCAGCGTGCTCATGATGAACGCGCCGATGATGGTGCCCAGGATGGTCCCCTCACCGCCGCTCAGCGATGTGCCGCCGATCACCACCGCGGCAATCGCGTCAAGCTCATAACCGGCGCCCAGTGCAGGCTGCGCCGAGTCCAGGCGGGAGGCCATCAGAATGCCGCCCAGGCCGGCAAACAGGCCGCACAACGTGTAGATCGCCATCTTCCACTGATCCACGTTCACACCCGAAAGGCGCGTGGCCTCTTCATTGCTGCCGATGGCGAAGTTGTAGCGGCCCAGGATCGTCTTGCCCAGGATCAGGCTGGCGATGATGGCAGCGCCGAACAAGACCACTACCGCGTTGGGGATGTTGACCCCCGGAATCAGGTTCCCCATCGCAATCTGCCTGAAAGCCGGCAGGTCCGTGAAGTAGACCGGCTTGGAATGGGACAGGATCAACGATAACCCCTTGGTCATCATCATCATGCCCAGGGTGGCGATGAATGGCGGAACCTTCATCTTGGCGATGACGAAACCGTTGATCAGCCCACACAGTGCGCCTGCCAGCAAACCGAGCGCCACCCCCAGCGGCATCGGCAGCCCCATGTCCACGATGAAGACGCCGGTGGTGACAGCAGAGAAGGTGAGTATCGTGCCGATGGAGAGATCAATGCCTCCCGTGATAATGACGAAGGTGACGCCCAACGCCAGCACGCCGTTGACCGCGGTGGAGAGGAGGATCGCCACCAGATTCTCGAACCCTCGAAAGTAGGGAGTCGTCAGGTAGAAGGCGAAAAAGATCACGATCAGGCCGGCGAACGCCAGGATCGTCTGCATGGCTTCGGGGCGAATCAGCGCCCGCTTGGTCGTTGTCTTAGGTGTCTCTTGGGTGGTCATCGTTCAACTCTCCTGGCTTGATGTGGCCGGGGCAGCCTCGTCGGTGACGATGGCCCCGCGCTGCGTCGCGAACTTCATGATCTTTTCCTGGGTAGCCTCGTTGGCCGTCAGCTCACCGGTGATCCGACCCTCGCACATCACGATGATGCGGTGACTCATGCGCAGGATTTCCGGCAGTTCCGATGAAATCATCATGATCGCCTTGCCCTGCTGCGCCAACTCGTTCAGCAGCCTGTAAATCTCACTCTTGGCGCCCACATCAATGCCGCGGGTCGGCTCGTCGAAGATCAGGATATCGGTGTCCGCGGTGAGCCACTTGCCGACGATCACCTTTTGCTGATTGCCGCCTGAAAGATTACGCACGCGCTGCCTGATCCCCGGCGTCTTGATGCTCAACGACTGCACATGCCCCTGCGCGGTGTTGCGGGTCTTGCTCGTGTTGATCCAGCCCAGCCCGTTGATGAACTTGCGCAGCGAGGCCAGGGCAATGTTGGTCTCCACATCCAGGCCCAGCGCCAGACCGTAGCGCTTGCGATCCTCGGAAAGATAGGCGATGCCATGCCTGACCGCGTCGCGCGGATGCTTGAGCTGCACCGTTTGGCCCTTGATGAAAATCTGCCCGGAGTCAGTGGGGTCTGCGCCAAAGATGGCACGCGCCACCTCAGTGCGTCCCGCGCCCATCAGCCCGGCAAAGCCCAGAATCTCGCCCTTCTTCAGTTGAAAACTGATATCGCGCAGCACCCTGCCCCGATTCAGCCCCCTCACCTCCAGCGCAATCTCCTGGCTCGGCTTTTCCGGCAGCTCAGGGGCAGACTCGAAGATCGTGCGGCCCACCATCATGCTGATGATCTGATCAATCGTCACCTCTTTGGTGTTGACGGTGTCAATGGTGCGGCTATCGCGCATCACCGTGATACGGTCGGAAATCTGCTTCAGTTCCTCCAACCGGTGCGAGATATGCACGATCCCCACGCCCCTTGCCCGCAGTTGGCGCACGATACGAAAAAGATCGTCAATCTCCGATTCGGTCAGGGCCGCGGTTGGCTCGTCCATGATCAGCACTTCGGAATTGAACGACAACGCCTTGGCAATCTCAACCATTTGCTGCATGGCCACCGTCAGGTCGGCCACTTTGATGCGTGGATTGAGTTTCAGGTGCATCATCTCGAAGAGCTGCTCGGCCTGCTTGTTGGTCACATCGTCGTCCACCAGGAAACGGGCGCCGCGCCGCGGCTCGCGGCCGATGAAGATGTTCTGCGCCACGGTCAGGTGCGGCATCAGGTTCAATTCCTGGTGAATGATGCTCAGGCCCAGGTCCTGCGCCGCACGCGGGTTTGGAATGTCCACCTCCTGCCCTTTGTAGAAAATACGCCCCGCGTCCTTGTGATAGACGCCGGAAAGGATTTTCATCAGGGTGGACTTGCCCGCGCCGTTCTCGCCGACCAGGGCATGCACTTCGCCGGGCCGCAGTTCGAAGTGCGCCTGGTCCAATGCGTGGACGCCAGGGAAGCGCTTATCAATCCCTTCCATCACGACCAGGTATTCACTCATGCGTTTCCCCTCCTCGAATCAATCCAAGCCGCCGAATGAGTTCGGGGCGAAAGGACGTTCCGCCGCCATGCCGGCCTGCGCCGACCGACATCGCGTCCCAACAGGTAGACGCCCGACCGCCAGGCCCAGCAGGCGCGATTTCAATCGCTCACTACTCTCTACGATCGCGACCGCGCCGCTTCGATCATCGCCACGAAATGGGCGGGCGGGATGGCGTCCGAAATGCCCTGCGGCGAACCGAGCACGTAGCCGCCCTGCCCCGCCAAGCGCCGACACACGCCGGCGATCGTCGTTTCGATCCTCTCCCGCGGCCCTTCCACCAGCAGCGCCTGGGAAATGCCGCCCATGAGCACCAACTTGCCCGCCCACGCCGCGTGCAAGGCGCTTAGGTCGTTACATGCCGGGTCCAGGCCGTGAATGGCCCGAAAGCCCGCCTGCTGCATGAACGGCAGCGCGTCAGCGACCCGGCCGCCAGAATGAAGCGCCGCGGGCACGCCATGCTCCAGCACCGGCGCAATCAGGCGTTGCAGGCGGCCCGGCGCCAGTTGGGCGAACAACTCCGGCGCCAGTAACAGCCCCTGGTTATCGGCCACATCATCCGCGATCAACACAAAGGCCAGATCATCGCCAAAACGATCGCACACGGCACGGACCAAGCGCTCGCCATGCGCCGTCAACAGGTCCATCACCCGCTCCAGCAGGGGCAAATCGGCCGCGCCGCGGCCGTTCAACGAACGCAGGGCATTGGCAAAACAGCCGCTGAAGCTGGCGAAAACTCCCACGCCCGCGGCCTGCGCCGCGGCCAGGTAGCGCTCCAATTGGCCCAACTGCCAGGCCAGCGGCGCCGGTTCCAGCCGCGCCAGGTCGGTGACAGAGACAACCGCATCATCGGCCCAGGTGTCTGCATGCCAGGCCAGCTCACAACCCACCGCATCCAGCCCGATATGCTGGGCCAATTCCACCTGCAGCTCTGGCGACGCCTCGAAAGCGCCGCTGCGGCCCCCCGCAGATTCAGACTTGAGCGATCGTTCCAGCACATACTCGAACACGTTGCGGCCGCGCAGGCGCAGCTCCACACGCGGAATGCGATCTGCCTCGCGAAAGTTGAACACCTGCCGCAGGCGGTTCGAGTCTGGTTTGTCCGTCGCGGTCGGCGCAGAGCGGCGACCGTGGCGCCGGCGGCCGTCCGCGGCGCGGCCGATCTCCAGCCCGGCGGCCGCGTCTGCCTCTTCCGGCGCCAGGGGCCTGACCAGCAGTTCCCTGGCCGGCGCCAGGTCTGGCAGCGGTAGACTCAGGGCAGAATGTCCGCTCTCTTTCAATGTAATGCCGCACGAATAGCGCACCACCATGCGCACCGGCAACACCACGCGGCGGGGCTTCAAGGCGGCCGGCGATTCCAGACGGCTCAACAAGAGCTGCGCGGCGTTCGCCCCCATGTCGTAGGCGGGTTGGGCAATGACCGTTAGAAAGGGGAAGAAGCGCACGGCGTGGGGAAAATCGTCGAAGCAGACCAGCGCCACATCTTGGGGAATGCGCAGCCCCATCTTGCCCAGGGCGCCAATCACGCCAATGGCAATGGCGTTGTTGGCGGCAAAGACCGCGGTTGGCGCGTTGCCTTCGCGCCAAAGCTGGTTGGTCAGCTCGTCGCCCGCGCGCCAGTTGAACCCTCCCCGCCGAATCAGACCGGGGTCCGCTGCGATGCCCGCCTCGGCCAGCGCCCGACGGTAGCCAACGATGCGATCCTCGGCCGTTGGCGCGCCCTCCGGCCCGGAGAGCATGGCAATGCGCCGATGACCCAGGCCGATCAGATGGCTGGTCAGCGCGTATGCGCCCGAAAGGGAATCGCCATACACCATGTCCACATCCCAGCCAACGATGCGCCGATCAATCAACACGGTCGCGATGCGATGATCGCGCAACGGCGCCAGCTTGCCAGCGTCGGCGTCACAGGGCGCCATGATGACGCCATCCACGCGGCGGCTGACAATGACATCCAGGTAGCGCTGCTGCTTGACCAGGTCCTCATCCGTGTTGCACAAGAGCACCGAGTAGCCCTGGCTCTGCGCCGCATCTTCCACCCCGCGTGAAATGGTGGTCCAAAAGGCGTTGGTAATATCCGGCACGATGAGCGCCAGAGAATGCGTGCGCTTGGAGCGCAGGCTGCGGGCAGCCACGTTGGGCACATAGCCGAGGTGGCGCACCGCTTGCTCCACCCGTTCGCGTGTGGCCGCATTGACGTTGGGCGCCTCGTTGATCACGCGCGAAACGGTGACGGTAGACACTCCCGCGGCCCTGGCTACATCCACGATTGTCGCCACATTTCCCCCTGGACTGGCTGCCTCGGCACCCTCACGGTAAAACGCAATCATGATAAGGTTATCATGGTAACGTTTTCATGAATAAATTTTAGCATACCGATTTCGATCTGTCAAATCGGCTTGCGAGAGAACGGCAATGCCAGGTATAATTAGACGCTGCCCCCCTTGTATCGGGGTGTGGGAGGCTGGCTTTGCAATGGTCATGTGGGCGAGCGATGTGCGGAACCTGCAGCGCCGCTCTATCGTCCCATGAGTGCGAGCCGGCGGCTTGCGTTACGTTCGTAGGTCGCGTCTCCGGCATGACGACGCCGTCGGCGAGACATCATGCTTTGCCTGTTTTCGACACCCCAATGGGTAGTAGGTCATCAGGCACTTGCCACAAGCCGTCGCGTAGAACGTTTGAGCGAAAACAGGACTGTTCCTACAGGTTGTGTGCGATTTGCCAATGACTACAAGCTGTTGTGTAAAAACATCTGTTCTATGTCGAAAACAGGCTTTGGTAAGCCAACGAAGCAAGCCGGAGGCCTGCATTACGGCTGGCAGGGCCGGGCGTCTGACCGGGAGGAGGAGAGGATGGACACGCGATTGGAGACAATGGAGCGAATTTGGCCGGCGTCTGTTGCCCGTCGAAGCGCGGGCAGGCGTTGGCGTTGGGCTGTGTGGGCCGGCCTGCTGCTGGCGCTGCTCAGCCTGACAGGCTGCAGCAATCTGCGTGACATCTGGGGCCGGCGCGCAACGCCCACCGTGCAGCCGACCGCAACGGCCGTGCCATTGATCCTGGTTGAACCGGACGCCGGCGCGCCCGGCGCAGTCATTACCCTGCGCGGCGAGCGCTGGCGGCCGGGCGACACGATCTTCATTCGTCTGCAAAATCCGCTGGCGGACCAGGGCGGCATCCCCGACAGGGCGATGGCCGTCGCCACGGTGCAGGACGATGGACGCTTCCTGGCCGGCTTCACCTTTCCCGACGAAGCGCCCTGGAACAGCCTGCCCAGCGTGCTGATCGTGGCGCAGTCGCAGGCCACCGGCGAGCGCGTTTCGATGGTGTGGCGTGTGCAGACGGCAGGCGCCTCGGCCACCCCAAGCGCAACGCCCACCCCGACCGGCCTGCCGCCCCTGGTCACCGTAACTCTGACGCCCACGGCTACGCCCTGGGTGATTACGGCCACCCCGACGCCCTGGGTCATCACCGCCACGCCGACGCCGACTGCGGCGCTGGTCACGGCCACCCCCACACCGCTGCCGGCCACGGCGACGACCACCCCGCCGCCGGCCACCAGCACCGCGACCCCCATCCCGCCCTCGCCCACGGTTGGGCCGTCCTACTGGCGCGGGGAGTATTACACCAACCGGGACCTGATGGACAACCCGGTCCTGGTGCGCCACGATGCCAGCATCAACTTCAACTGGGGCAGCGGCGCCATTGCACCGGGCCTGCCGGCGGACAATTTCTCCGTGCGCTGGACGCGCAGTCTCGATTTCACTGCCGGCGTCTATCGTTTCCACATGACCGTAGATGACGGCGCGCGCCTGTTCGTGGACGGCGCGCTGCTCATCAACGAATGGCGCGACGGCAGCCGCCGTGAACTGACTGTGGATCATGCCCTGGCCACGGGCAACCACGCGCTGCGCGTCGAATACTACGAGGCCACGGGCGAGGCCCTCATCGTCCTGTGGTGGGAAGCGCGGCCAACGGTCACCGCGACGCCGTCGCCCACCGCCACGCGGCGGCCGACCGCCACACCGACGCGGCGGCCGACGGCCACACCGACGCGGCGGCCCAGCGCCACTCCCACGCGCACACGCACACCAACTCCACGGCCATTGCCCACCAGCACCGCCGAGACGCGGCCCACCGAAACCCCCACGCCCACCGCGCGGCCCAGCGTGCTGCCGCTGCCCACCGACACCCCCACGCTAACGCCGCTGCCCAGCGCGACGGTGCAGCCGCTGCCGACAGACACGCCGACCGCGCTGCCGCCGACGGACACGCCGACCGCGCTGCCGCCGACAGACACGCCGACCGCGCTGCCGCCGACGGACACGCCGACCGCGCTGCCGCCGACGGACACGCCGACCGCGCTGCCGCCGACCGAGACACCCACGCCGACAGCAACCCAGACGCCGACCGAGACGCCCACGCTGGCTGCGCCCACCGATACGCCCACGCCTGGCGCGCCAACCCGCACGCCGACCAGGCGTCCTCCCACGGCCACGCGCACCGCCACGCCGACCGCCACGCCGGTGCTCGCAGCGCCGGCCCTTTTCAATGAGCTGTTGACCGCGCCGCGACGGGTAGATTGGAATCACGATGGGCGCATCAACGACCAGGATGAGTGGATCGAGCTGTTCAACTCCGGCGCGACTGAGGTCAATCTCAGCGGCTGGTACCTGGACACGGGGCGCAACACC
>JAYRVL010000119.1:0-4960 GCA_041918575.1 Anaerolineae bacterium
CAGCGCCTGGCCACGCACATCACCCCGCTGACGGCCGGCCAGGCGCCAGAGCGGGCCATTCCTGCGCTCGGCTGGTTGGGACAGCCCGCCTTTCCTGGAAACCGTGCTGCGCCACGCGCACACCCTGTTGGCGCGCCACCCCGCGTTTGCACTCGAAGTAGGCTGGGAGCGCGACGCGCTCGTGGCGAGCATCTCTGGTCTGATTACATCCGGCGCGTAAGCGGCCTGGAAAATCACGTTTAGGTTCAGGCCGTCACGAAATCCAGGTAGTTGGTGCGGTTGACGAGGTGCGTTTCGCTGTTGGGATAGGTTGTGGTAAAGGCCGCGGGCGGTCGCCAGCGAGGGGCGGTCCATTTGCACTCGAACCCAACCAGGCGGCCGCCGGCCTCCTCCAGGTAGTCCAGCTCCGCACCGTCGTAAGTACGCCAGAAATAGGCATTGACGTGCTGCCGCCGATTGTGGTTGAATTTGATGCGCTCACCGATGAAGAAGTTTTCCCACAAGGCGCCGCTGTCGCTGCGCAGATCGAGCGGGTTGAAGTTGTTGATCAGCGCGTTGCGGATACCCAAGTCGTAGAAGTAGACCTTGCGCAGCTTCGCCAGCTCTTTGCGCAGGTTGCGGCTGAACGGCGGCAGGTGAAAGATGATGAAGGCCTTTTCCAGCAGCGCGATGTAGCGTTCTACGGTCGCACGATCCATGCCCAATAACTGCCCCAATTCGTTATAGGAGACTTCGCTGCCCATTTGGAGGGCCAGCGCTTGCAATAGCCGGCGCAGAAGATCAGGACTCTTGACAGTCTGGTACTCGAACACATCACGATACAGATAGCTGGTAGCAATCTCTAACACCGTCTCGACCGGGTCTTCGGCCATAACCACGCTCGGATACATGCCGTAGCGCAGGCGACGCTCCAAGAGCCGCGTCGTCTCCAGCGTCGTTTCTTGCGTCAGCAGCTCAGCCACCGACAGTGGATACAGGTGAAACTCGGTCTTGCGGCCTGTGAGCGGTTCGCTGATGGTGTTCGAAAGCTCGAAGGAGGACGAGCCGGTGGCGATGACCTGCAGGTCAGGGAAGTTGTCGGCCAGCAGCTTGAGCGTCAGGCCGATGTCGCGCACGCGCTGCGCTTCATCGATGACAACCAGGCTGCGCCGGCCGATCAAGGCGCGTAACTCGGTGGATGTACGGTTCGTCAGGGCGTCCCGGATGTCCGGCTCGTCACAGTTGAGGTAAAGGCCGCGGTCAGGGTAACGGCCCAGGATTTCTTTCACCAGGGTGGTCTTCCCCACCTGACGCGCACCGTAGATCACGATAACCTTGCCCTTGAACAAGGCGGCTTCGACGGCGGGCTGGATGGCGCGAACGTATTGAATCATGAAATTCTCCTTAATCAGGTGGGACGACTCCCCTAATTTATACTAAATTGAGCGGTTTGTCAATCGCCAACTCTCACCCCCATACGGACGGGGTGTGGAGGCCCAATCCCCCCATACTTGGGGGCCAGGGGGCCTCACCCCCATACGGGCGGGGTGTGCAAGATGTCGCGCTGGATCTCGCCTGGCAGGACAGCCCAGACCGGGAACGGAAGTTGGCGCTGCTGCGCCTCGCGTTGAATGGTCGCGACGATCTCCTCAGGCGCATAGCGCAGGGAGAAGTGGGTCAGGATCAGGCCCTGCGGCGCCAGCGCCAGCGCCATGTCCAGCACACCGGGCAGTCCGCTGTGCCGGTTGTAACGCGTGGCGGCCGCGTCGGCCGCGGTTTCGTCGTCCAAAAAGGTGGCTTCATGAATCAGGAGCTGCGGCTGGCCCCAGGCGTCCGCGGACATGAGCGGCGTGTCTCCGCTGAAGGTCAACAGATCGTGCGTGCGTGTGGTCATCAGGCTGGCGCGGCCGTCGCGCAGACGGATGGCGTCCAACTCGGCCTGTGGCAGGCCCAGCAAGTCAGGGCGCAGGCTCGACGTCGCGTGCTGCACCGTGTACGCGACGACCTTCACCTGGTCGGCCGGCACATCACGCCAGTGCAGGCTGGGGCGCACGAGCAACTGTAGTTGTTTCTGCAGGGGAATGACATCGCCGGGCGCGACCGCTTGCCAGGCGGCCCCTGCGCTGGTGGTAGGGTCGAACTGGGCGGTGAACGCGGCCAGGCTGCGGAAGGAATTGGAATCGCGCGGGTAGAGCAGCCGCGGCTCGCCCGGCCGGCCGTTGAGCTGCAAGAATTGCAGCAGCCCGGCCAGGTGATCGCGGTCAGCGTGGGTGAGGGCCACGGTCTGCACCTTGCGTGACTTGTGCAGCAGCCCTGCCGTCACACCATCACCGGCATCGAAAAGCAGTTTCCACTGGTCAATGAAGATCCAGGTGGCGTAGAGCGCAGTGCTGTACAAGGTGATTTGCAGATCGAAAATAGACATTGTAAGATAATCCCATGATTGTGTTTGACCTGGACAGCCGGCGCATCAACCGTTGGTTGAGTGCATTTGCCATGCTGTGTCGGATTTTGGCCCTGACCTATGCCCTGGTTTTGACCCGTTTTCACCCGCATCCGGTCATCGAGGCGCGCCAGGGCATCATCATGACGGTGTGGTGGGGTATGGCGGCCTACACGGCGATTCTAATCGCTGTGCTGTTCGCGCGTGACGCCATTCTGCGCGCCCCGATCTTCCTGCTCCTCGATACGTTGATCTGCAGCGCCATTCTGATTCCCACGGACGGCGGCTATCGCAATGTTTTTGCCCTGCATTCGGCCATTCCCGTGCTGACCACCGCGTTTTCGATCCCCGCCTCGCCCACACTCTGGCGCCGCGGCCTGCTCCTGATCTTTGTTGGCGGCGTCGGCACCTTTGGTTTCGCCCTGTCGCTGTGGCTCAACGGTTACACCTTCGCCTCGGTCATCGAGCAGCGCGCGGTGGATGAAGTGATCCTGCGCACCAGCACATACCCGGTTCTGGCGCTCGTCTTGGGCTTCATCGCCCTGCTGATGGTGCTCTGGCAGCGCAGCCTGGAGCGCATGAACGCGCTGCAGGCCGACGCCGGCATCGAGGCGGAGCGGCGCCGCATTGCCATGGACATTCATGACAGCGTGCTCAGCCGGTTGACTGCGCTCAGCCGCCGGGTGGAGTTCGCCGAACTGCTGGCGGCCGAGGAGCCGGAAGCGATGCGCGCTGAGCTGAATCACGTGGCCGCGATGGCATCCGACATCCATGCTGACATTCGCTGGACCGTGCGTGCGCTGCGCGACGATCCCACGCAGATGCGTCTCTTTCCCGTGGTGCGCAGTATTGTAGAACGTTTCGAGCGCAACACCAATTTACCGGTGGAGGTGCGTTTGCCCGCGCTGGAACCGGCGCTGCCGTTCGACACCTTGCGTCACCTGGGCTACATTGTGGAGGAGGCGTTGGTCAATGTCTGGAAGCACGCCAACTGCCGCGCGGCGTGGGTGGCCATCGAGACGCAGCCTGACCGGATCGAGCTGACCATTGGCGATGACGGCGTCGGCTTCGATCCGGCCGCAGTGGCCGCCTGGCCCGACGGGAGCAAAGGCTGGGGCCTGGAAAACATCCGCGAACGGGCGCAGCAGGTGGGCGGTCAGCGCCAGATTGTCTCTGCGCCCGGCCAGGGCACGCGGGTGCTGATTCAGATTCCGCTGCGCGCTCAGCCCGGCCAGGTCAGGCCAAGCCCAACCGTGTGGGAGGATGTATGGCGCCTATTCGGGTTCTGATCGCCGATGACATGGGACTGCATCGCGAACTGCTGCGGCGCCTGCTGGAGCGCCAGGGCGACATCGAGGTGATCGGGGAGGCCTGCTCGCCAGAGGATGTGCTGCTGCGGGTGGCCGAACGCGAGCCGGACGTGGTGCTGATGGATCTGCGGATGCCGCGGCATGACCCGAAGGGGGGGATTCGGGCCACGCAGCAGTTGGCGCTGAATCACCCCCGCGTCAAGGTGATTGCCCTGACGGAGTCGGACGACGAGAACGATGTGCGCGCCATCACCCTGGCGGGCGCCAAGGGTTATGTGCTCAAGAATTCGAAGGCTGAACGGATTGCAGAGGCCATTCGCAACGTGCATGGCGGCAAGGGCTGGCTCGATCCAGACGTGACGCAGCATGTGTTGGGCGATTATCGCCGCGCGAACCGGGAGGCGGGCGGCCGTTCTGGCTTGACCGCAACGGAACAGCAGGTCTTGCAGTTGGTGGCCGGCGGCCTGACCGCGCGTGAGATTGGCGAACAGTTGTTTCTGGCTGAGAAGACGGTGAAGAATCACCTGGGCGCGATCTATCGTAAGCTGGATGTGCGCAACAGCAGTCAGGCCGTGGCTGAAGGCTACCGCCGCGGGTTGATTGCCTGAAGCGGCGGGGACGATTGTTGAATTGATCGGGCCGTTCGCCTCAAGACATCAGAGCCGATTGACGCGATAATGGATCAACGCGCCAAAGTTGGTTGACGGGTGATGCTATAGATTAGGGACATAGATTGATGACAACAGCAACGGCACGGCTGACTTTGCCCACGCTGTGGGGCAAGCCTCAGCCTTTGTTGACAGAAGCGACGGAAGCGTCGCTTCACGATGATTCCCATGAGCAGGCGCGCATCGAGGCCATGCTGGCGCAGGCCGCGGCCGCGCCCTTTGCGCCCCTGGCTGACCCCCTGGCCGCGGCCCTGGCGGCTAACGCGGACCGGCTGCGCGCCCGCGTCGTGTTGGCGGTGGGCCGCGGCCTGCAGGTCGCACCGGCGCGGCGCCAAGCCCTGGCCGCTGCGCTGGAGACGCTCTTTACCGCCAGCCAGGCGCATGAGGCCCTGCCCACCCAGGGCAAGGCCGCCAACAGCAAACTGCTGGGCGGCCTGGTCTTGCTGGGCGATCATCTCTTTGCGCAGTCGGCTGTTTTCGCCGCGCAGGCCGAATTGCCGGCCGTGGTGGCGCTGTTTGCGCAAACGCTGCAGGCCATCAGTCAGGCGCAGGTGCGCCAG
>JAYRVL010000120.1:0-19272 GCA_041918575.1 Anaerolineae bacterium
CAAGACGTGGCAGCCGCAGCGTCGCAATTGCCCAGCTCGCCCGTTCTCATCGGCCACTCTATGGGCGGACTGGTGGTTCAGAAGTATCTGGAGAATGCCCACGCTCCGGCCGCGGTCCTGTTGGCCTCCGTGCCGCCGGCCGGCGTTCTTGCCACGACACTCAGAATTGCCGGACGCCATCCCGCAGCCTTCGCCAAAGTCAACCTGACGCTGAGCCTTTTCCCCCTGGTGGCCACTCCCCAATTGGCGCGCGAGGCCTTCTTCTCCGCGGGCCTGGCAGAGGAACAAGCGCAGATCTACGCGAAAAGGCTGCAAGACGAGTCCTATTTGGGCTTTCTCGACATGCTCGTGTTCAATCTGCCCAAACCAGAAAAGGTCAAGACGCCGCTGCTGATCCTGGGTGCGGCAAAGGACACTATTTTCAGTCCCGCCGAAGTTCAGGCCACTGGCCGCGCGTACAGCACCCAGGCGGAGATTTTCACCGGCATGGCCCATGACATGATGCTCGAACCAGGTTGGCAAGCTGTGGCAAATCGGATCCTGGCCTGGCTCAAAGAACGGGAGTTGTAAACACGACATGATCGAAATTCTGCTCGAAAACCCCCTCCTCCTGCTTTTTCTTGTCAGCGCCATTGGCTATCCGCTGGGCAGCATCAAAATTGGCGGCAGCAGCTTGGGCGTTGCCGCGGTGCTCTTCGTTGGTTTGGCGTTTGGCGCGCTGCATCCCGACATGAAATTGCCCGAACTGATCTATCAATTAGGACTCGTGGTCTTCGTCTACACCGTGGGCTTAAGCAGCGGACGCCAGTTCTTTGCCTCGTTTCGGCGCCGAGGCCTGCGCGACAACCTGTTCATCCTAGCCATGCTGATCCTGGCTACCGCCCTGGTGGGCGCCGTGGGCGCAGCGCTGCGCCTGTCGCCCGGCACCACCGCCGGCATGTTCACGGGTGGGTTCACCAACACAGCAGCCCTGGCTGCCACGCTCGAATACATCAAGAGCGCAGCATCGCCGCAGTTGGTGCAGCAGATGCTGGCCGAACCGGTCATCGGCTTCTCCCTCACCTATCCCATGGGCGTCATCGGCATGATCCTGGTCATTACCGTGCTGCAGCGCGTATGGAAAATTGACTATGCCGCCGAAGCCAGCCGCGTGCGCGACGTGACCGCCACCAGCCGGCGCCTCGTCAATCGCACCATCCAAGTGACAGAACCGGCCGCGGTCGGCATCACCATCGCCGAGCTTCTTCAGCGTGAGCAGTGGGACGTTGTCTTTGGCCGCCTGCGCCGCGATCGCCGCTTGAGCATTGCCACAGCCAACACCCAACTACAACTCGATGACCTGGTGAGCGTCGTCGGAACGCCAGAGGAGTTGGACAAGGTCGCGGTTTGCCTCGGCTCGGTCAGCGACGAGCACCTGGAGCTGGATCGCGGCGAGGTTGATTTCCGTCGCGTCTTCGTTTCCCGGCCGCACGTAGCCGGGCAGCGCCTGCGTGACCTCAACCTGCCGCAGCAGTTCGGCGCGGTCGTCACCCGCGTGCGTCGGGGCGACATCGAACTGCTGGCGCAGGACGATTTGATCCTGGAACTGGGCGACCGCGTGCGCGTGGTGGTGCGCCGCGAAAACATGGATGCCATCACCAAGTTCTTCGGCGATTCCTACAAAGCCCTGAGTGAAATTGACATCCTGCCGTTCAATCTTGGCCTGGCGCTTGGCATCCTGCTGGGCATGTTGCCCATTCCGCTGCCGGGCGGCGTCACGCTCAAGCTCGGTATTGCCGGCGGCCCCCTCATTGCCGCCCTCATCCTCGGCGCCCTAGACCACACCGGCCCGTTGGTGTGGAACCTGTCCTACAACACCAACTTGACGCTGCGTCAGATCGGCCTGGTGCTCTTCCTGGCCGGCGTCGGCACGCGCTCCGGCTACGCGTTCGTCAGCACGCTGCAGCAGGGCGGCGGCGTGCTCATTTTTATCGCCGGCGCGCTGCTTACCATGCTGATTGCCTTCCTCACCCTGTGGATCGGCCGCCGCGTCTTCAAGATTCCCATGGGACTGCTGCTCGGCATGACGGCCGGTCTGCAGACCCAGCCGGCCGTCCTGGGCTACGCCTTACAGCAAACAGGCGATGAACTGCCCAACATCGGCTATGCCGCTGTCTATCCCGTCGCCCTGATCAGCAAAATCCTGCTGGCGCAGATCTTGCTTGCCGTCCTGCTGCGCATTCTCTGAGATTTGAGACCAAGGAATGAAAACGTTTGAACTCAATACATTAGTCGCGAAGTGAAATCGTCGGACCGATGGCTGCTGCTCGTTTTTCTGTTGATCGCGCCGGTCTGGGCGCCGCTGGCCGCGCCCGGCTGGTTCGAGCTGCACAGCGGTTTCCGCCCGCTCTATCACCTCAACGAATGGGCAGGCAGGTTGCCCGCCCTGCCCGCGCCGGCCGACTTCTGGCGCGGCGAAGGCCCCCTGCCCTACGCGCTGGCGTTGCCCTGGCAGGCATTCGGCGCTGCAACCGCGCTCAAGATCACCCTGGCCCTGGCGCTGATCGCCGGGCCGCTCGGCCTCTTCCTGGCGCTGCGCCGCCTGTGGGGTGAACCGGCCGGCCTGGTGGCCGCCGTCATCTTTGCCTATCAGCCGTTCACCCTGACTGCGCTCTACCGCCGCGGCGCCGTGACCGAAGTGCTGCTCCTGACCCTGCTGCCCTGGCTGGGATGGGCCTTGCTGCGCGTTTGCACATCGCCATCCGTGCGCCGCGGACTGCTTGCTGCACTCCTGGCGGCCGCGCTCTTCTGGACACAACCCGGACTGGCGCTGCTCAGCCTGCTTTTCCTGGGTCTGCTGCCGCTTTTCGCCGCCAAGCCCTGGCGACTGCGCCGCGCCGCCTGGCTCAGCCTGGCGCTGGGCGCGGCGGCCGGCCTGCTCAGCCGCTGGCCATCCTGGCAAACCCTGGGCGCCCCGCCGCCCGTCGCCTTTGCCGAGCACGCCGTCTTCCCCTTTCAACTCATCCTGGGCAGCGGCGGCAGCGGCCTCAGCCAACCCGGCTGGCAGGACGATCTCAGCTTTGCCCTGGGCCTGGCCGCGCTGGGGTTGGCCTTGCTCGCCTGGTGGCCGGCCGAAGACCCCGCCGCGGCGGCGCTGCGCGCCTGGCGCCGGCCGTGGACGGCGATTGTCCTGGTTGGCCTGGCCGTCGCAGTTGTTCCCCTGCCGTTGGGCGGCCTGTTGACCTACCCCTGGCAAATTCTGGGCCTGGTGGGGCTGGCGCTTTGCGGCCTGGCGGCCGGCGGGGTGGCGCGCCATCCTGCCATGCAGACCTGGCCGCTGCTCGGCGCCTGCCTGGCGCTGATCGCACTCAGCGCGTATCCCAGCCTGATTCCGCGACGCGTGGCCGCGCCGTCGCGCCCGACGCCCATCGCCATCTACGGCGACACGGCCCGGCAGATCGTTCTTGTGAACATGGAAACCACAGGCGATTTGACGGCGGGCGGCATCGTCAGCACCACGCTCACCTGGCAGGCCTGGCAGCCGCCCGATTTCGATTATAATTTTTACCTGCACGTCCTCGACGCTAACGACCAGCGCTGGGGACAGACCGATACCCAACCGGTTGCAGGCCAACCCATGACGCAATGGCGAGTGGGTCAGGTCATCACCGGCACGGTGGCAGTGGCGGTCAGCCCTGACGCGCCCGCGCCGCTGCACCTGGCCTACGGCCTCTACAACTGGCAGACCGGCGCACGTTTGCCAACTTTTCTGAGGTGAACTATCGTGGAACGCTTCATTTCGACCGAAACCCTCATCATCGAGCTGCTCCTGGTCGCCTCCCTGGTGGCCATCCTGGTGCGGCGATTGCGCGTTCCCTACACAGTGGCGCTGGTGGTAGTCGGCCTGGTAATCACGCTGCAGCAGCCGCTGGAGCTGAGCTTGACGTCGGAGTTGATCCTGGCACTGCTGGTACCCCCGCTGGTATTCGAAGCCGCGTTTCATATCAACTTCTCCGAACTACGCCGCAATCTGCCTGGAATCCTGCTCCTGGCCGTCGTTGGCGTCATCCTTTCCACCCTCATCGTGGGCGGCGCGGTCAGCCTGTTGACGCCGTTGACCCTGCCCATCGCCCTGATTTTTGGCGCGCTCATCTCGGCCACCGACCCTGTGGCGGTGGTGGCCCTCTTTCGCGCCCTGGGCGCGCCGCGGCGGTTGGCGCTCCTGGTCGAAGGCGAAAGTCTGTTGAACGACGGCACCGCCATCGTCATCTTCAACCTGGTTCTGGCCGCGGCCCTGACCGGGCGCTTCGACCTGCTGAACGGCGTGAGCGATTTCTTGCGAGTTTCCGTAGGCGGCGCAGTCGTGGGGCTGGCGCTGGGCTGGATCATCGCGCAGATCATCGCCCGCATTGACGATTACTTGATCGAAACCACCCTGACCACCGTGCTGGCCTTTGGCGCGTACCTGGTAGCGGAACGACTGCACTTCAGCGGCGTGCTGGCCGTTGTCGTCGCCGGCCTGGTCAACGGCAACATCGGGCCCCAGGGCATGAGTCCCACCACGCGTATCGTCCTGTTCAACTTCTGGGAATACGTTGCCTTCCTCGCTAACTCGTTCGTCTTCCTCCTGATCGGTCTGCAGGTCAACGTACCAACGCTGCTCGCCAACTGGCAGCCGATTGCCTGGACCATTGCGTCGGTCCTGGCGGCCCGCTCCCTGGTGACATATTCCCTCGGCTGGGTGGTCAATCGCTTCTCCGATCCGGTGCCCCTGCGTTGGCTGCACGTGTTGAATTGGGGCGGGCTGCGCGGGGCCATTGCCCTGGCCCTGGCGCTCAGCCTGCCGGCCGACCTCGGCCCGCAGCGCGAACTGGTGCGTATCATGGCCTTTGGCGTGGTGCTGTTTACGCTGCTCGGCCAAAGCACCACCATGCAGCCGCTGCTACGCGCCCTGGCCATCGTCACCCGCAATCCGATTCAGGTGCAGTACGAGCTGCGCCATGCTCGCCTGATGACCTTCCGCGCGGCCGCTACGCATCTCGATCATCTCTACCGCGATGGCTTCATTTCGGAGCAAGCCTGGGAAACCCTGCGCCCTGAACTGCTCAGACAGGTGGAGACGATTGCGCACACGGTGCGCGACCTGCAGCGTCTGCATCCCGAACTTGCCGTCGAAGAATTAGAAAATGCTCGCCGCGAGCTGCTGCGCGCCCAGCGCAGCGCGCTGATGAGCATGCGCCGTGATGCGATCATCTCCGAGGAGGCATTCGAACTGCTGGCCTCCGAAGTGGACACCCTCCTGATAAGTAAGGATTTCGAGTCCCCAGAACTGCCGGCCGCCGCCGAATGATGGGCATAGAACTAAGGGGCGATTTCTCTGCGCTCTCTGCAACCTCCGCGGTGAAAAATACGGTTACGTTGGGAATTTCTGCTTTGCGCCGGCCGCGATTGACGGCGGTCACGCTTTGTGCTATAAGATGCGCAGCGGAGACCTGGCGCCTCCGTCATGTCAGCCATGCCAGCGGAGCAGATCAATGCCGATAGTCAGCCAACGTCGTGGGGAGCGACGCGCCCGTATCATTGCCCCACCCTGGTTGGCCCTGGGCCTTGTGCTTCTATTTTCCCTGCCGGCCCTGGCCCCCTTTGCCCAGCCCGGCTACTTTTGGGGCGCGCACGATGCCCGGCACAACGTCTATTTCCTGTTCGAGTTCGACCGCGCCTGGCAGGATGGCATCTTCTTCCCACGCTGGGCGCCCGATTTTGCCTTTGGCTACGGCTACCCCTTCTGGATCGTCTACGCGCCGCTGGCCACCTACCTCGGTCAGGCCTTTCATCTACTCGGCTTCGGCTGGGAAGCCGCGGTCGAGCTGGTCTTCGGCCTGAGCATCATCGCCTCCGGCCTGGCCATGGTCGGCTTTGTCGCCAGTTGGGCCGGACGTCGCAGCGGCCTGATCGCCGCCCTGGCTTACATCTATATCCCCTATCACCTGGTTGATCTTTACGTGCGCGGCGCCCTGGCCGAGTCGGTCGCCCTGGTTTTCTTGCCGCTCTGCCTGTGGGCCTTTCGCGAGACGGTCCTGCGCCCGCGCCTCTCCGCGCTCAGCGGCGCGGCGCTGGCCTTTGGCGGCCTGATGCTCACCAGCAACCTGGCGGCGCTCGTCTTCGCCTCAGTGCTGGCCGCCTACCTGGCGCTGCACGTCCTGCGCCGCCTCCACGCCACGCAGCCCTGGCGCGACTGGTCGTCGGAGTCAATCCTGCCGCTGCTGGGCAACCTGCTGCACCTCTCGCTGCCGTCGCTCCTGGCCCTCGCCCTCGGCTTTGGCCTCAGCGCCGCCTTCAGCCTGCCCGCCCTTACCGAATTCCGCTTCGTCAACCGCGAGCAGTGGTACGGCCAGTATTACAACCCGTTCAGCCACTTCGTCTATTGGTTTCAGTTGTTCGACCCCGCCTGGGGCTTCGGCATCAGCCAGCCCGGCCCGGACGACCCGATCAGCTTTCAACTGGGAATCGTGCCGTTCGTGCTCAGTCTGCTCGGCATGGCCTCCCTGCTCAGCCGCCGTCCGCCGACTCGCGCCGCGTCTTCTGGCCTGCGCTTCGAAGCCTGGTTCTTCGCCATTCTGACCCTGGTAGCCGTCTATCTGATGCTGCCAGCCTCAGCCTGGGCCTGGCAATGGCTGCCCAATGTCAAGTTTGCCCAATTCCCCTGGCGCTACCTGATGCTCACCGCGGTCAGCCTGTCGGTTCTGCCGGCTCTGCTCATGGCTGAGGACCCTGCAGCGCCGGCCGCCGACCGAGCGCCGTCCACAGCGCTCAGCCTGGCGAGCTTGAGCCTGGCCGGGCTTCTCCTGCTGGGCAGCGCCGACTATCTCCAGGTGCAAGTTCGCGAGCCAACGCCGCAGCAAGGCCCGGTCTCTCTGGCCGCGCTCATGCGTTTCGAGCAGTCTGCCAACGAAATGACCGGCGTTCCCGTTTTCAATCGTGAAATCCCCACTTGGTCCGCCATGGCCGAAGCGCACGTCCGCGGACAACCAGTGACCACCCATGTGGATTACAGCCGCGTGCCGCAAGACCAGACCCTGGCCGTGGATGTGCGCGAACACGGCAGCGCGCACGAACTGGTGTGGGTTCACAGCGGGCAGCCCGAGCAGCGTTTGGTCTTCAACATCGCCTACTTCCCCGGCTGGACCGCCTATCTCTATGCCGATGAAAACGACCGGCCAGGGCGTCTGCTGCGCACCGTGACCCTCAGCGAGCAGGATATCATCGGCCCTTACGGACAAATCGGAGTGCCCGTTCCGCAGGGTGAGTTCTTCCTCCTGCTGCGTTTCGAGGATACGCCGGTGCGCACAGCGGGCAGGCTTCTCAGTGTTTCATCCGCAGCGGCGCTGCTGCTGGCCTGGCTGGTGCGCAGACGTTGGCGGCGTTGATTCACCGACGCGACGCGGCGCATGACCATGATGATGAACGAAGGCGAAATGCAGGGACGAGACCAATGAACCAACATCCAATAACTGCTGCTTGCAGAGACGTTACCGACGACTGGGGGCCGTACGTGGGGCCTTTAATCGCCGCAACCGAAGTGGACGCCCTGGCCGCGGCCTACGGCGCGCCGCTGCGCCGGCTCTACCTGCTGCCCGCGAACGACTATCTCTTTTATACGCGGCAAGAAAAGATGTTGGATCGCCGCGGCGAAGTCGGTATTTGCCTGCGTCGCCCCAACGGCAATTTTCTGCTGCACACCAAGAACCTCTATCCAGGCCTCTATCGTCTGCCGACCGGCGGTATCCACTGGCATGAGGGTGTCGAAGAGGCTGTGCATCGTGAAATGCACGAGGAAACCGGCCTTGACCTGCACAACCTGCGCTTTCTGGCTGTCATCGGCTACGAGATGCACCTGCATGACTATGTGCTGCCCTTTGTGACCTACCTCTGGTATGCCGAAGAGGCTGGCGGCACGCTGCGTGCGGATGACGTCGAGGTCGCTGGTTTTAGCGAGCTGCCGCTTAGCAGCTTTGCCTGGATTGCCCGCCAGTTGCGCGCCACGCCCGCGCCACGCCTGGCCTGGGGCGCCTGGCGCGCCATCGCCCACGACATCGCCCGCGAGCTGCTCACCGGCCCATGATCCATTCTTCACCCACGCGCCAAGCCTTGACCTGGTTGGGCCTGCTGATCGTTCTGACCGTTCCGGCCTGGGCGGCGCTCCTGACGCCCGGCTACTTTTTCGACGCGCACGATGCCCGTCACAGCGTGTTCTACCTGGTGGAATTCGATGCAGCGATTCGCGACGGCGCCTGGTGGCCGCGCTGGGGGCCGGATCACGCCATGGGGTACGGCTATCCCCTCTGGGTGGTCTACGCGCCATTCGCCTACTACGTGGCTGAAACCTTTCACCTGCTTGGCCTGGGCTTCACCGCGGCCGTCGAAGCCACCTTTCTGCTGGCCTTCATCATCAGCGCCGCCGGCATGTTCCTGCTCGTACGGCGCTGGTGGGGCAACGCGGCCGGCCTGGTGTCCGGGCTGCTCTACACCTATGCGCCCTATCACTTCGTCAACATCTATGTGCGCGCGGCCCTGGCCGAGTTCTGGGCCATGGCCTGGTTCCCCTGGATTCTGCTGGCCTGGGATCGTCTGCTCGAGGCGCCAAGCGATCGCCGTCGCCTGGCGCTGGCCGCGCTCAGCCTGGCCGCGCTCTTCATCAGCCACACCGCCGTCTTGCTCTTCTTCACCCCGTGGCTGATCGCCTATCTGCTCTTTCGCCTGCTGTGGCCGCTGGCGCAGGGCAGGCTGGCGTATCTGCCCTGGCGACGGGCTGCCGCAGGCAAGCGATTGACATCGCGCCTGATGGGCGTACCGCCGGGCGTCCACCTACGTGAACGCGGCGCCGGTAGTGACAGACGGATAAACCCCGCTGCACGCAAAGGTGCCTGGCGCTCGGACCTCCACGGCGTCATGCGCGCGGCGCGGTCTATGCTGGCCGCGGGTCTGTTGGCGGTGGGACTGGCCGCCATTTTTCTCTTCCCCCTGGTGGCCGAACAACGCTTCATCGGTCAGGCCGTTTGGCTGCGCAACACCTACCAAGTGGAAACCAACCTGGTCTATTTTCACCAACTCTTCTCGCCCGCGTGGGGTTTTGGCTACAGCGTGGCCGGGCCAGATGACGGCATGAGCTTTCAGCTTGGCCTGGCGCCTCTGCTGTTGGCTGTGGGTGGGATGGGATTTGGTCTGCAGCGGGAAGCGCGGCGCCGCAGTCTGCTGATCTTCTTTCTGCTGACCGCCATTGTTACCGCGGGCCTGATGCTCGCCCCGGCCGCGATGATCTGGCAATGGCTGCCCCTGGGCAATTTGATCCAATTCCCCTGGCGGTTCCTGGCGCTGACCGCCCTCGCCCTGGCAATCATGGGCGGCGCCAGCGTGCAGGGCCTGGCTGCTATGCCTGCTGAAGGCCGCAGCAAGCACGAGCCGGCGGTCGCAGGAATTCCAAATGTACCCGGAATCGAGGCTTCAGCCGGTCTGCCACAGGGTTCTCAAGCGCCCAATAACCGGCTAAAGCCTCCATTCCAGATGTCTTCAGCGACCACATTTGGAATTCCTGCGGCGGTCGCCGATGGACAGCCTGGGCGCCTGACTGTCTTTGTGCTGGCGTTGTTCATCATCATCGCCAGCGCCGCCTTCCTGCAGCCGCAGTGGACTCCAATCGCTGACCGCGACGAAAGCCCACTGGCGATCATGGATTTCGAGATGGAGCATCCCGACATGATCGGCGTCATGCAAGAAACGCAGCAGCCCTTCCAGGAGACGCCGCTGCTGGCCCAGTACCTGGCCGGTGAACCGCTGCAGAAGGCAGCCATCATCGAGGGCGCCGGCGCGGTCACCATGCTGGCGCATGGCGCCCATTCGGGCCGCATGCGCGTAGAAGCCTCGACGCCGGTGAAACTGGTTTACTACACCTACAACTTTCCTGGCTGGACGCTCACCGCGAACGGGCGGCCGCTCGAAATCATCACGCGGCCGCCCTACGGTCTGATCGGGTTCGATCTGCCGGCCGGCGCACACATCGTCACCCTGCGCATGGGCACAACGCCCGCGCGGCGCGCCGGCGATCTTATTTCAGGACTGAGTCTGCTGATCGTGCTGCTGCTGCTGCTGCGCAAGCGCAAATGACTGAGATGCCTACGCCAACCCGTACGTCCGCCTGAACCCGGTCACTGTATTTTGTAGCAGCATGGCGATCGTCATCGGCCCCACGCCGCCCGGCACCGGCGTGATGGCGCTGGCGATCTCTTTCGCCTCATCGAAAGCCACGTCGCCTACCAGTCGCGAACCGCTTTTCTTACTCGCATCCTCGATGCGGTTGATGCCCACATCAATCACCACCGCGCCCGGCTTGATCCAGTCGCCGCGGATCATCTCCGGCCGGCCGATCGCCGCCACCACAATGTCCGCCTGACGCACCTTGCCCGGCAGGTCGCGCGTGCGGCTGTGACACACCGTCACCGTGGCGTCATGATTGCGCAGCAGCGCGGCCATGGGAATGCCCACGATGTTGCTGCGACCGACAACCACCGCGTCCGCGCCGCTGATGCGCACCCCGGCGTCTTGCAGCAGGGTCAGGCAGCCCAGCGGCGTGCAAGGCACGAAGAGCGGCGGCCGCCCCTTCATGTTGAGCCGGCCAATGTTGATCGGGTGAAAGCCGTCCACATCCTTCTCCAGGCTAATCGTGCTCAGCACCGCCTCTTCATCCAGGCCCGCGGGCAGCGGGAGCTGCATCAGGATGCCGTGAATGGCCGGGTTGGCGTTGAGATCGCGCACCAACGCTTCCAGCGCGGCCTGGCTGATGGATGCGGGCAACTCGTGCCCAAACGATTCGACGCCAATCTCCGCGCACGCCTTGCGCTTGGAGCTGACGTAAGCCTGCGAGGCCGGATTGTCGCCCACCAGCACCGTGGCCAGGCCCGGCGTCTGACCCGTCCTCTCGCGCAGCGCGGCCATTTCCATGGCCTGGTCCGCGCGCATGCGCGCGGCGATTGCTTTGCCGTCAATGAGTGTTGCTGTCATGATCCTCTCACTTGTCAATTGGCGCGGTTCCCGCGCAACGTCAGGGATTCGGGCTGAAATACCACATCCAGCGCGACCCACGCATCTCACGCACGATGTCAGTCGTGGAAAGAACGCCTACCGGGATGCGGAGGCCATGCGCCCCGCTCTCCACGACAACCACGCGGTGAATGTGTTTCTCGACCATCAGCTTCATGGCCTCGGTCACCGAGTTGTCCAGGCTGGCCGTGATGACGTTTCGGGTCATGATGTCGGCCGCTGTCTTCCCCTCCAATGGCTCCCCGTAGTACGGAATCACATCCATGTGCGAGATGATCCCCGCCAGGTCGCCGTCCGGCGTGGTCACGACAATGGCATGAACTTCCGTGTCTGCCAGCACGCGCACAACCTCTGTCGCAGCCGTGTTGGGATGGCAGGCAATAACCCCCTTGTGCATGATGTCTTTGACCGTCTTGACCGACATGAACTACCCCTTTCTTTTCAGAATCCAGCAGACCGGGACGCACGCTGACCTTCGCCCCGATTGTCAGGCGCAAACAACTGCGCCTCCTCCATGCGCCCATAGTGTAGCAGGCTGCGGTCGCCGCGCCAATGATGCAGGTCAGGTTCCTACACCTGGCGCACATCGGTGCGATCCAGGTAGGTCAGCAAAAAAACAGTGCGCCCGGCCGGCGCCGATTCATAGAACACCGCCGAACCGGCCTCCATCTCCAGGGTGAAGGCAGCCTGCGCCTCAACGACCACGCTGATGCCCCCACCCAAATCGTTCAAGGCCTGCAGCCGGATGCCATTGTCGCCCAGCCGCGCCTCCTCGACCGCCGGCACGGTTGCAATGCGCCACACGATACGATTCTCCGCCGCGTCAATCTCGATCTGCGCCGCGGCTGTGTTGGTCTGTAGTAATTCGGACATTCTCAGGACTCGCGCACCCTGTGCTATAATCTGTCCACGCGACCGTGTAGGGGTCGCCAAACAACCTGGATCGGTCGTTATGTTTGCTCAACTTCCACCGGCGGTACGGCGCTCTCTGATTTTCATCCTGGCTGCATTTCTGCTTTTGGGCCTGGTCACCAGCATCCTCAACCCCCTGTTCGAGTCGCCGGACGAAGACCTGCATTTCCAATACGTGCGCTGGCTGCGCCAGGGTCACGGTTTGCCGTCAGCCGAGGCCGCCGCAGACCTGCCCATGCGCCAGCTTGCGGCCCAACCACCGCTCTACTACCTCTTGGCTCACTGGTTGACCCTGCCCATTGACCTCAGCAACGCCGACCGGGTCATCCGTCCCAATCCATTTGCCAACAGCGATTCGCTCGACAGCGCCGACAACTTCAACCAGTTCATTCACGGCGGCGATTTGGGCTGGCCTGGTCGCGGCGCCGTGCTTGCCATGCGCGTGCTGCGCCTGTTTTCGCTGCTGCTCGGCGCGGTCACCGTGGCCGGCGCGTTTGCCCTGGCCTGGCAGGTGTTTCCCAACCAGCCTTCCATTGCGCAGTTGGCGGCGCTGTTCGTGGCCAGCAACCCGCAGTTCATCTTCATCAGCGCATCGGTCAACAACGACAACCTGGTCACTGCCGCCACCACGCTGACCTTGCTGCTCCTGGCGCGCACGCTCAACCATCCGCCCACCACCCGCCGCCTGGTCATGCTTGGCCTGACGCTCGGTCTGGCAATCCTGACCAAGCAAAACGCTTTGCCGCTGCTGCCTCTCACCTTCATTATTTTGACCGCATTCGCCCTGGCCGAGCGCTCCTGGCGCTACTTCTGGCGCTGGCACGGCATCACTTTTGGTCTGGCCTTTGCCGTCGCCGGATGGTGGTACGTCCGCAGCCTGCTGCTCAGCGGCAACGTCTTCGGTCTGCGCAGCCTCTTCGATCTCCTGCCTCCACGCCCGGATTGGCCTTCCTGGAGCGAATTTGCCATGCATGGCGTGCGCGCCTGGCGCTCCTTTTGGGCGCTCTTCGGTTGGCTCAATGTACCTGCGCCAGACTGGGTTTATGTCATCTACAATGTCCTGGTCGTCGTTGGTGCCATCGGCTGCCTGGGCGCCCTCATCGTCTGGTGGCGTTTCAATCGCGTTCGTCTGGCCGAGCGCACGGCCGGCGAACACCTGGCCCGCGCCGCGGCCGGGAGTGTACTTCAGCTTTGGTTGCTCATCATCTGGTGCGCCATTATCTTCGTATCGGTGTGGGGCTGGTCAACCCTCTACCCGCCGCAGGGTCGCTACCTGTTTCCTGCCTTAGCCGCTTTTGCCGTGCTCTGGGCGTCTGGGGTCAACATGCTGACGCCGTTCGTCTGGCGCTCACGTGCGTGGCTGTGGCTCGGCGCCGGCATGATGTCCCTGGCCCTGATCGTCCCCTGGCTCAGCATTGCGCCGGCCTACGCTGTACCTGCTGCGCCCACGCCGGCAGATATTGCCGCGGCCGCCAGCGCCGAGATCACCTTCGATCAAACACTGCGCCTGCGCGCGGCCGTGATTGCGCCTGCTCAACTCACCCCAGGCCAAACCCTGGTCGTCACGCTCTTCTGGCAGGCCCTGGCCGCGCCAGACGCCGATTACATCATCAGCCTGACGCTCATGGATGATACCGGCTTGATCGTCCTGCGCCAGGACAGCTTCCCGGCGCGAGGAAATTACGCTACCAGCCGCTGGCAAGCCGGCGAACAGGTGCGCGACGAGCATCTCCTGGCGCTGCCCCTCGACGCCTCTGCGCCCTGCATCTGTCGCCTGCTGCTCAGCGTCATCCGCGCCGATGGCAACACGCCCATCGGCGCCCATCCCACCACAACAACCACCCTCGCGCAGATCTCCCTGGGCCAGGTGCGCATCCACCCCCGGCTCGATCTGGCCGGCATCCCTAATCCAACGGCATGGAATTTCGACGACCAGATCGAACTGATTGGCTTCGAAGTCAATCGCCGCAACCTTGCCCCCGGTGAGACCCTTGAATTGGCCCTCTTCTGGCGACCCCGACAGCTCCTGCGCACAAACTACGTCGTTACGACCCACCTGCGCCCATCGGCCGCCGGCGCAGCAAAGCCAATCAGCACCTCCGCCCTGGCCGTAATGCAACATTGGCAGGTAGGGCGGCTGCGTGAGGAACACTATCGCCTCGTTTTGCCGGCCGACGCAGCGAATGGCGAATACGACATTCTCATCAGCCTGCATGATCCCACCACGCAGTTTCAATTGCCTGTCAACCGGACGGAAAAGGCCGCCGGTCTGGGCGGCGTGCGGGTGCTGCGTCATGCTGATTAGAAATCTTTGGCCTCGGGCGACACCAACACTATCCCGGTCCAGTGCATCCGACCCTGCTGTGTATCCAGATAGAGAAATGCCGACCAGGCGCCGCCTTCGCCCCACCCCGTGCTGTAGGCCACGTGCTCGACGCCGGGCGGGACGCCGCCGCTGTTCTTGAGCAACTGGCGTGCGTCCACCGAGAAGTCAACGAACACAGTCGGATTTCCCAGACCGTAAGATGTCAGCAGATCCATGATCTGCGCCGGGTCTTCACTGAGCAGGGCCTCGCTGCGATAAAGACCAAACAAAAACGGCTCGCCCAGCAACTGACGCAGCGCGTCCTGATCCGCGCGCTCCAGCGCAGCCTTGAGCTGCTCCAGGGTGGCATCCAGCCCCGAACCGGGCAACTGCACCGAAACCGAATTGAGATGCTCGAACGCGCCGTCCCGTGGGCTGGCCGCAAACACCTGGATGCGGCCTGGTTGGGCATTGACCGGCATGGTGAAGGTGACGACGCCGGTGTATGGCCCGCGCTGCCCCAGTTCGCCGCTGATCATGGCATTGCCGCTGCCGATCTCGAAGCCGCTGGCGTCCAGAATGCGCACACCCAGGTTCTGCTCGAAGCCGCGCCCCATACCCGTCACCGTCATCGGGCTGGTAATCGTCATCCCCATCGAGGGTTGGATGATCGTGATTTCCTCCACCGGCTCGCCGGGTACCGTGGTGGGGCCGGGCGTTGGTGTGGGCGTCGGCCCGGCGACCGGGATCAGCAGGCGCTGACCGATGTAGATGCGATTGGGATTGCTGATATGGTTGACCCGCATCAACGTGGCGACAGATACGCTGAAGCGCCGGCCAATGGCCGACAGCGTGTCACCCCGGCGCACCACGTAGACGATGACGCCCGCCTGCGCAGCGTCCCCTGCCCGGATCGCCTGTTGGGCATGGCCAGCCGGCGCAGCGAGGGCCACGCCCTGCCCGGCGGCCGCCAGCAGCAGCGCTCCCAGCATGATGCCGGCCGCCATCAGCGCCAGCCACGGTCTGTTGATCGCTTTCATCTCATCTTCTCCTCTCTGGTTGCTTTCACGAGCTGTCATGATAGACGTTGCAGAAACGCGCCTGTCCGCCCTGCGATCGTCGCATCCCGCTGCAGTCGGCCATCGGTGTGGAGGCGCGCCACAATCTGATCCAATCGCCACGGCTCCCACTCGAACAACCGGCAGACCGCGCCCGCTGGCGCCGTCACCACCGTGTTCAGATAAGCGAGCAAGATACGACTCATTGCCTCAGTGCTGTTGATATGACGAGCAGCCGTGATGATGGACGCGAAGCGACGCGGGAACAGGTCGTAGATGTAGCAGTATTTCCAGGCATTGGTATTTGCGATGCCCACTTTGACGATTTGCCACTTCATCTGCAGTTCGGCCAGAGCGCGGTCGAAACGCCCCATGTTCTCCTCGCCGGCCAGGCGAGCCGCGCGGCGCAGTTCATGGGTGGGCAGTGCGCCTTGCAGCAACAGCGCTTCCGCCACCTGTCGCGCCTCGGCCGTGAGCCTGGCATCCTTGTACAGCTCGACAAAGTCGTCCAATTCTCCGTAACTGCCGCTCAGCGCATAAAAACATGGCGCCAGGCTGAGGCTAATGAAGACCGGCTTACGCTTGAGAAACTTGCCGTACAGCACGTCGCCGGCAATCGGTAGGTCGTCCTTCCACTGCCAGGCCAGACCCAACTCGCGTTCGTTGTGATGGGCTGGCGGCGCCTTCTCCATACCGCACAGCGCCCCGTACAGCGTGGGCAGCTCCATGCCTTTCGCCGAAAAAAGCAGGCATATCCCCACCTGGTTGATGAACGCCAACGCTTCCGCCGGCGTGTTGATGCGCAGGCCGGGTTGTTGGCGAAAGCGGCGCGCCCGTTCCGCCAGCAGGGTTCCATCGTTCCACACGTGCGTTTTTCCTCCATGTCCTCGCGGTCGCAGGCAGCATCAGCGCCTGTTCGATCGGTAAACAAAAAGACCGGCGCGCCCAAAGGGCAGGCCGGTCTCGGCGCTGCTGCAGGCGCCATGCACCGTCAGAGTGAAAGATGGGAGTTTAGTGCGCCATGTCCGTTTGCGGCGGCGTGCTGAGCAGACGCAGCCAATCATCCAGGATGGGGACAGCGCGCAACGCGCTGCGCAAGAAACGCAGGCGCTCGACGTCTTGGATCTTGCTCACTTCCGGCAGCAAAGCCAGGCCGTTGATGCCAAAGCGCAACTCCAACCCCAGCTCGATGCCGGCCAGAACGTCCATACGAGCCTGCTGGATTCCCTGCTGCATCCCCTGCTGCATCCCCTGCTGCATCCCCTGCTGCATCCCCTGCTCGAAACCTCTCTGCATGCCAATTCGTTCGACGCTGGTAATGTACGGCATACTTCGTACCTCCTCGATCTCACTCAATCCTTGCCAAAACGCGGCGTTCAGTTCTGGCGGAAGCTGTATCACCCAGTCAATGAAACGAAACAGATTGACGATGTCTCGCCTGTCATTGCCTCGCTGGTAAAGGCGCCGCATCAGCCCCAGTTTAGCGGCCAATCGTCCCTGGTCATCCTGCCTGGTCTCCAAGGATTTCAGATGTGTCATGATGACCATGGCAAAGGGGTTGTTGCTTTTCTCCAACGACTCCCAGTCTGCTCGATAGTCGAGCAACTTGACAACAGGAAACTTGATGCCGACTTCGCAGCCCCACAGGTTGTAGCCAAACTCCGTCGGGCGCCAATTTCGAGTCTCATCGGCCAGCACTGCCAGACTGGCAATCTGGCGATGATACCGATCATGTAGCCGGTAGTTGTAGATATACATGCGTTCGGCAAAGTCAGCTTCGGCTTGGCTCTGCACTTCCACATGCACCATGACCCAGATTTCTTTGCCGCCCAGGCGATATACTTTGACGAGCTTGTCTACCCGCCGTACTCCCAGTTCAGCCTCGCCGATCACCTGGCGTAATTCGTTCTCCATGAATTCGTGATTGACCTGCCAGTCAATGTCGGCATAAGCGTCTGGAAAGAAGAACGCCATGAACTCCGGGAAGTATTGTTCCAGGATCTCTTTCCATGGGCTGTCGTAGTCAGTCTCTGATCTGTTCATGCTGCTGCTCCAGGCGGGTGATAGCTAACACTGGGATTGTAGCACAAATTGGGCTAAAGCAACAACAAAATTGGTGCAGAAAGGATGAAGACGGCTTCTTGGCTCTACGCCGTTTCACCTACCTCGCCTGCGCTACTTACTGGTTGACCATTCCCGATGAAGCGGGTATACTGTACAACCAGAATCCGGTCCGGCATGGAACGCGCTGGAATTTAGGAAGACATGACGAACCTATTCGAACCTTTGCGACATCACCGCTGCCCCTGGCGGATCATCACGTTGATCATGATTGCAGCCGTCGTGCTGAGCGGCTGTTCTGCGGCAACCAAACCGCGCGATTTACGCAGTGTGCCGCTGGAAAGCAGCGTGCTGTATCTGCAGAACGGAGCCTTGCGCACCCAGACCCTCAATGGCGGCGCCGCGCACGTGCTGGCGACCAGCGTGCGCGCCGGCTGTGTGCCCTATGCCATCGCGCCAGACGGCAGTCGCGTCGCATATCAGGATCAAAACGGCGTCTGGTGGGCCATCTCCACCACAGGCGGCACAGCCGTGCAGATCAGCGACAAGCCGGTGCAGGTGGTGGCCTGGCTTCCCAGCAGCCAGGGCGTTTACTTCAGCGACGGCGCTGACATTCGCGCCCTGATCTTCGATCAGACGCGCAGCAGCGCGGTGCTGCCCGGCGGCGGTCAGCGTTTCGTCTCGCCCACCTGGGCGCCCAACGGGGAGCATGTCGCGTTCATTGAAAACCCGCGTGCCAACGTAGCTGAAGTCAAGCTGGCCAAAGCTGACGGCTCTGGCATGCGCAGCCTGGGTCGCGTCTTGCTTTCCCCCACCGAAGCGACAGAGCTGTGTCCGCCGCAGATCATCTGGTCGCCAGACAGTACTCGCTTTTTGTTCAATCCCGGGCGCAGTGCAACGATCTTCTACCTGACCGGCGGTACGCCTCTCCCGCTGCCGGCGCATGGCGCGGGCGCGGTTTACGCCTGGGCGCCGGATGGCAGCCAGGTGGCGTTCACCGATGGTCAGGGCGCGCTCTGGTTGGTCAGCAGCGGCGGCACCGGTGTGCGCAACCTGGCCGATGCCGTGGCCGGCCCGGCCTGGTCGCCCGACGGCAAACGGGTGACGTTCATCAGCCAGGACAAGAACGGCTACGCCCTGCGCGTTTACGATTTTGGGCGCAGCAGCACGCGCCTGTTGGTGCAGGCGCCAAACGACGCCTTGCTCAACCCGCAGTGGTTGCCCGGCGCTGAAACGGTCCTTTTCACGCGCCAGGCCCGCGATGGCAGCAGCACCATCTGGACGGCGCCGGCCAGCGGGAGCGGCAGCGCGCAGCAGATCGCATCGGGCGCGGCGGCCACGTTGTTCCAGAAACCCAAATGACCGGTGGTAAGCTCACGATGTCACCCATTCGCTTGATCCTCGCGGACGATCATGTGATGCTGCGACAAGGCACCCTGGCCCTGCTCGCGCGCGAACCAGACTTGATGGTGGTCGGTGAGGCCAATGACGGCGCTGAAGCTGTACGCCTGGCCGAAACCCTGCGTCCCGATGTGGTGGTGATGGATGTGCGTATGCCCAACATGAACGGTATCGAGGCTACGCGCCAGATTCGCAGCCGCACACCGGGCGTGCAGATCCTGGTGCTCACCGCGCACGAAGATGATGAGTATGTTTTTGCGTTACTCGAAGCCGGCGCCAGCGGCTATCTGCTCAAAACTGCGCCGGTATCCGAGCTGGTGCGCGCCATTCGCGGCGTGATGGCCGGCGAATCTGTCATGGCGCCCAGCATTGTGCGCAAGTTGGTCAACCGCGTCAGCGGTCGCAA
Organism: Anaerolineae bacterium; assembly: GCA_041918575.1. GTDB lineage: Bacteria > Chloroflexota > Anaerolineae > SSC4 > Amarolineaceae > Amarolinea. Next base: position 19,217 of record JAYRVL010000120.1, read on the forward strand.
AACCCATCCAGCCGAAGACGAGATCGAAGCTCTGACCGGCCGCGAGATGGAAGTGC
>JAYRVL010000121.1:0-2013 GCA_041918575.1 Anaerolineae bacterium
GGCAGTGCCCGCGCACGCGCGCAAATAACGCCGCCGATCTACCGAATGGAATTCGGGGCCCGCCGAATGGAATTCGGGGCGAAGGGGCGTGCCGCCGCAAGGTCGGCCTGCGCCGACCAGCACCGCGTCTACGCAGGTTCCTGGTACACGGATGGACACAGATCAACACGGATGATGAAAACGATCCGTGTGAATCCAATCTTTGTTGATCCGTGTACTGGTTTTCCCATGGCCCGGCCGTCCGGCTCATCAGGCGCATTACTCCGCTCCCACCGCTTTCCAGGCCTCCAGCACCAGCGCGGGCGGCGCCTGGTCGAAGATCTCCACCTGACCCAACTGCCGCGGGAGGACGAAGCGCAGGCGCCCGGCTTTTTTCTTCTTGTCGCTGCCCATCGCGGCCAGCAGTTGACCGGACGACGCCGCCAGCGAGGCGGGGATGCGCACCGGCAGCCCCAATCGTTCCAGCAGGCGGCCGATGCGCTCGTGCAGCGCCGCGTCGCACACGCCCAGGGCCACGCCCAGGTGGCCGGCCGCAACCAGACCGATCGCGACCGCGTCGCCGTGACGAATGCGAAAATTGGAACTCAGCTCCAGGGCGTGCGCAAAGGTGTGCCCCAGGTTGAGATGGGCGCGGATGTGCTGCTCGAAGGGGTCCTGCTCCACGATGTTGACCTTGACGCGCACCGCCTCGGCCACCAGCCAGGGCAGCGAGGCCGGACCATCCTCCTCCAGGCTGGCGAACAGCGCCGGCGCGGCCAGGATGCCATGTTTGATCACCTCGGCCAGGCCGGCGCGGAACTCGGCCGGCGGCAGAGTCGCCAGCCGCGCGGTGTCTGCCAGGACGAGCAGCGGCTGCTTGAACGCACCGACCAGGTTCTTGCCCACGCCGGGCAGATCAACGCCCACCTTGCCGCCCACGCTGGAATCCACCATCGCCAGCAGCGTGGTGGGCATTTGAATGAAGGGCAGCCCGCGCAGATAAGTGGCTGCGGCGAAGCCGGCCGTGTCACCCACCACTCCGCCGCCCAGGGCAATCACCGCGCTCTGGCGCTCCAGGCCGGCGCGGGCGAATTGCGCATAGAGATCGCGCACCGTGTCCAGGGTCTTGAACGATTCCCCGTCAGGCATGAGGCAGAGCGGCGCCGCGAGACCGGCTGCGGCCAGCGTCTGCTTGACGGCGGCGCTGTGCAGCGGCGCCTGGGCCACGCAGGGGGCTTCGCAGGAGGGCGTCTCTGCCTGCGCCCTGCTGTTGCAACGCCTGCCAGGGGTGCGTGCCGAGCAGTGCGAGGCCGCGCGCCTCACGCCCAGCGGTGCGCGCTCGCGCCTGGGCACGGCGCTGTACTGGCGCGACATCCTGCCCCAGCGCCCGGACATCGAACCCCTGCGCGTGCTGGTGGTGGGCGCCATCCACGGGGACGAACTCACCTCGGGCTCGCTGGCGCTGCGCTGGATCGGCTTGGCCGAGCAGACCCAACGGCCCGTGCACTGGCGCTTCATTCCCGTGCTCAACCCCGATGGACTGCTGGCCAAGAAGCCCTCGCGCACCAACGCGCACGGCGTGGATCTGAACCGCAACTTCAACACCCCTGGCTGGAAGCTGGACGCCCCGCGCTACTGGCGTGAGCGCACGCGCAAGGACCCGCGCCGCTGGCCGGGCCCGGAGCCGCTGTCCGAGCCCGAATCGCTGTTCCTGCACACCCAGATGGAGGCGTTCAACCCGCACCTGGTCGTCAGCATCCACGCGCCCTATGGCGTGCTCGACTTCGACGGCCCCCACGAGCCGCCGCAGCGCCTGGGCCGCTTGCGCCTGGACCGCGTCGGCATCTTCCCTGGCTCGCTGGGGCACTACGGTGGCGTGCAGCAAAACATGCCGGTCGTCACCATCGAACTGGAACACGCCCTGGACATGCCGCGCGAGTCCGAAATGCAGGCCATGTGGAACGACCTGCTGCGCTGGATGGACACGCGCCTGTACCGCCCGTCCCCTGTGGAGGCGGCAAAAATCAAGGCAAA
>JAYRVL010000122.1:0-1679 GCA_041918575.1 Anaerolineae bacterium
CGCGCCACAGTCTGTGCGCCGCGGCGTCACATTGACAGTCATACCATCCTGTCTTATACTGAGACCGACAGAGCCACTACCCAGATCATTCCCGGAGGCGCCAAATGGGACTCAAAGCCAATGAATCGTTGTTGAATGGCAAGTACCTCATCGAGCGGGTGCTCGGTCGCGGGGGCTTCGGGTTCGTCTACCTGGCCCGCGACACGATCATCGGCCGCGCGGTTGCGATCAAGGAGATGAACCCGACCCTGGCCGATGACGACCAGATGGTGCGCCGTTTCCTGGTGGAAGGACGCGCGGCCTTGCAGCTGCGCCATCCAAACGTTGTCGAGCTTTACGACGTGTTCTCCGACCGTGGCTCTTACTACCTGGCCATGGAGTATTGTCCTGGCGGATCGTTGGACCAACGGCTGGCCGCGGGGCCGCTGGCGGTCAACGACGCGCTGGCCATCATGGGTCAGGTCTGCGCGGGGCTGGCGTATATCCACAGTCTGGGTATCGTTCATTGCGACATCAAGCCGGCCAATATCCTCTTTGGCGCCGATGGCCGGGCCAAAGTAACCGATTTTGGCCTCGCCCACGTCTCTCCTGCCGCGGTTGACCGCTCTTGGAGGACGTCAAGTGGGTTTGTCGCCGGCACGGTGATCTACATGGCGCCGGAACAGTTGGACGGCGTGCGTGACGATCCCCGTATTGATGTCTATGCCCTCGGCGCGCTGCTCTACAAGATGATCACCGGGGAGAGCTATCTCAATTTCCGGGCTAAAGAAACCATCAGCGACCAGACGCACAACGTTCACCTCATCAAACAGGGGGCGCCGGTTGCCGCTGGGCAGCGCGTGCGGGGGATTCCGGCCTGGCTGGATCGAGTCGTTCTGCAGGCTCTGTCCAAGCAACCCGCCGCGCGCTTTGCCGATGCCGGCGCTTTGCGCGCCGCGCTGCAGCCCGCAGTCGTCCCTGCGCCGGCGGTCAGCGCGGCCCTGCAACCGCCCAAGACGGCTGTTCTGCCGCCCGTGCGTCGTCCGCCAGCCGCCACTTCACGGTCCACCCCGCGCCCGGCTGACCGCGCCACGCCGGCCAGGCTGACGATGGCGGCCGGCGGCATCGGGGTGCTCATCCTGGCGGCGGTGACGTTGGCCGTCGTGTTGCGCCGCGATGGCAATCCGATCAGCATTGCGACCGCAACCCGCGTGGCCCTGGCCACGGCGACGGCGCAAGTGGCGGCTGCCACGAACCCACCGGCCGCACCGGCGATCGTCGTCCCCACGGATACGCCCGCGCCAGCGTCGGCGACCATGGTTCCGACGCCTTTGATCCCTTCGACAACGCCCAAACCGCCGACGCCGAAACCAGCGCCGTCTACGGCAACACCTGCGCCTGCCAAACCAACCCCGGCCGGCCTGCCGGCCCCGGTACTGGTTAGCCCGCCGGAAGGGGCCAGCGTCAGCGGCGAGGCCGTCTTCACCTGGAATTGGTCGGGACCGGCGTTGACGGCCAACCAGGGGTTTGAAGTGCGTCTCTGGAAGGATGGGCAGCCCGATCACTACGGCGCGGCCAGCCCCGTGCGCACCACCAGTGTCAGGCTGAACGTCACGTCAGCTTATGGCGTTACGCAGGGCGGAAGCGGGCGCTATTTCTGGACCGTGGCCGTGGTGCAGATGGAACCTTATCAACGAACC